>JAFMFP010000021.1 GCA_017856055.1 Fidelibacterota bacterium
TGCCATAGACCAACAGTCAAAAAAAATAATAATAAGACAGCAGATAGAAGAAAATAAACCCTCTCAAAAAGTTTCTTCAAAAAAAATAGATAGCGAAAAAAAGAAGTGGCAGTTTAAATCAATCATTATTGACCCTGGCCACGGAGGAAAAGACCCAGGCGCAGTTGGTCGGTCCGGCTTGAAAGAAAAGGATGTTGCCCTTGATGTTTCAAAGCGCCTAGCCAAAAAAATAGAAAAAAATTTAGGAATTAAAACAATCCTCACTCGCGAAGAAGACACATTTATAAAGCTTCAAGATAGAACAAAGTTTGCCAACCAAAATGAAGGCAGTCTGTTTGTTAGCATTCATGTGAATTCAGCTGAGTCAAGAAAAGCCTATGGGTTTGAAACTTATTTTTTAAGCACGACTAAAAATGAAAGTGCCATTCGTGTAGCAGCAAGAGAAAATTCTGTTTTAGAACTTGAGGGCTCAGTTCAAACACTTAAAAATGAAGATCTTATTAGGGCAACCATTGCGCAAGCGTCTTTTGTGCAACAAAGTGAAAGATTGGCAGCTATTATTCAAAAAGAAATTGGTAAAAGGGTTGAGTCAAAAGATCTGGGCGTTAAGCAAGCGGGGTTTTATGTTTTAATGGGCGCCTCCATGCCAAACGTTCTAATCGAACTTGGCTTTATTTCGAACGCACAAGAAGAAAAGAAGCTAAAAAGCTCACAATATAGGGAGGCTCTTGCAACCTCTATATATAGAGCAATCGAAGAATACCAAAAATCGATTGATTATGAGTAGAGGTCTATTAAAAGATTTAGATTTTTTATACAACCTTCATTCAAGAGGAATTAGGTTGGGTCTCGAAAATACTTTTAAGCTAATGGAATATCTCGGCAATCCTCATGAAAAAATAAAAGCAATTCACATTGCTGGAACAAACGGAAAAGGCTCAACTGCGTCTATGATTGCAAAAATTTTAGAAGGCACAGGAAAGAAGGTGGGTCTTTATACCTCCCCACATTTAATTAGTTTCAATGAAAGAATAAGAATTAATGGTAAGGCCATTGGAGATGAGGAAATACAAAAATATATACAACAAAACAGAGAGCATTTTATTAATAATCAAGTTACCTTTTTTGAAGCAACCACCGGAATGGCCTTTGACTATTTTTTAAAACAAAAGGTAGATATTGCCGTTGTTGAAACTGGGTTAGGCGGCAGGCTCGATAGCACAAACGTTTTAAATCCGACGCTTTCCATTATCACAGAAATAAGCTATGATCATATGCATATTCTTGGAAACACTATTGAAAAAATTGCCATGGAAAAAGCCGGCATAATAAAAGAACAAACACCGATATTGGTTGCCGACCAAGGAGCCGCGCAGCTTAAAGCAGTAAAAAGCGTTGCAAAAAAAATGCATGCACCTATTTATTTTACAAACAACAATAATCTTACAATCAAAGAGCTGTCAAAAAACTCCTGTTGCTTCGAATATTCGGGATCAAAATACGCGCTTAATCAAGGTGGGTCATATCAAGCTTCTAATGCTATTACAGCAATAGAAGCTATAAAGATTCTTTTTAAAGAAGTTGACCAAAAAGACATTGAAAGAGGTTTGCGTGCTTGGTTTTGGCCTGGAAGAATGCAAGAAATGGAAAAAAATATTTATTATGATGTTTCACACAATCTATCCGGAATTCAAATTCTTAGCCAAGACATTATTAACTCCTTTAAAAGGAAACCGATAGGAATTCTTTCGCTCAAAAAAGACAAACCAACTCAAGAGATAATTAACTGCCTCAAAAAAAACTTTGAAAAAATTATTTTATTTTGCCCAAAAGGGAAAGGACTGCTTGAAGACGAAGAATTAAAGAAAAGCCAATATTTTTCAGACTTAGAACAGTATGAAAAAATTATCACATGTCTTCAAGCTGCACACCGAGCTAGGGAATATAAAAATCAACCAATTGTAATTTTTGGCAGCCACTACATAGCTGAAGACGTTTTTACACATTTTAATTTTTATTTTGACAATTTTGAGATATAGGCATATTTTTACTCTATCAAACAATTGTCTGTTTAATTTCACAAAACAAGGACTTTTCATAAATGAAAGAATTAAGCAATCCAGATATTTTATCTGAAAAAAAACTTGACGAGCTCAAGGAAATAGCCAAAAATATTGGAATTAAAAAAACGTCAACCATGTCAAAATCTGAATTGATTTCCCAGATCGCAGGAAGTCAGTCTACTAGCGTTGAAACGCCAGCAGCAAAAGAAACTACTGAAAAAAAATCTGAAGCTGTCGGGAAAGCCGCTGGAGTTTTAGAGATTCTTCCTGATGGTTATGGATTCTTAAGAAGCGTTAACGACAACTATTTACCAGGCCCAGAGGATGTATATGTTAGCCCTTCACAAATAAAAAGATTCAAACTTAAAACAGGACATTTTATTACTGGAACAACAAGAGCTCCGAAGTCAAAAGAGAGATTTCACGCACTGACACACCTTAATGAGGTGAACGGATTTCACCCTGAAGAGATTTCAAAGCAGATTCCTTTTGAAAAGTATACGCCATTACATCCCAATGTGAAATTTAATCTTTCAAACACAAGCGACCTGTCAATGAGAATTATGGATTTGGTATCGCCGATTGGTAAGGGTCAAAGAGGGCTGATTGTGGCTCAACCCAAAACAGGAAAAACGATTTTAATATCAAAAATAGCCAACGCCATAAGACGAAATCACCCTAATACCGTTTTAATTATTTTATTAATAGATGAAAGGCCTGAGGAAGTGACTGACATGAAACGCAGCGTTGACGCCGAAGTAATATCTTCCACTTTTGATGAGGGCCCGGAACGTCACGTTCAAGTCTCAGATATGGCGCTTCATAAAGCACAAAGATTAGTTGAATGCGGGAAAGATGTTGTTATTCTTTTAGATAGTATTACAAGACTTGGAAGGGCACA
This sequence comes from Fidelibacterota bacterium, assembly GCA_017856055.1. Taxonomy (GTDB): domain Bacteria; phylum Fidelibacterota; class Marinisomatia; order Marinisomatales; family Marinisomataceae; genus Marinisoma. The sequence continues at coordinate 2,965 of JAFMFP010000021.1, forward strand.
CAACGCAGTGATTCCCCATAGCGGGAAAATACTATCTGGGGGTGTTGACTCAAACGCCCTTAGGAGGCCAAAAAAGTTTTTTGGTGCTGCGAGAAATACAGAAGAGGGTGGTAGTTTAACTATTATAGCGACAGCACTAATTGATACTGGCAGCAAAATGGATGGTGTGATTTTTGAAGAATTTAAAGGAACCGGAAATATGGAGCTTGTTTTAGACAGAGAGTTGAGTGATCGCCGTATTTTTCCCGCCTTTAATATTGTAAAGTCAGGCACTAGAAAAGAAGAACTGCTTTTGAATGATCAACATTTGTCTAGAATGTGGATTTTAAGAAAAATGTTAGGAGAAATGTCAACCGAACAAGCAATGCAGTTTATGATTGACAGAATGCGTAGAACCAAATCCAATCAAGAGTTTTTAGATTTGATGAGTCAGTAAAGTGAAACTTTCTAGTCTTGTTTCAAAAATAAACCCTTCGTACACATTGGAAATGACCGCTAAAGCAGCGCAACTTAGAAATCAAGGGGTTGACGTGATAGACTTTGGGGTTGGAGAGCCAGACTTTAATACGCCATCTCATATAATTGAAGCAGCCTACAATGCCATGAAAAATGGGTATACAAAGTATACAGCAGGCTCTGGTTCTATAGATTTAAAACAATCTATTCAGTCATTTTTGCTTCGAAGTAGAAATGTAGAAAGTATAGAGCTTGATAACATTATAGTTTCCAGCGGAGCCAAACAAAGCCTTTCAGTTGCCTGTCAAGCCCTTTTTGATAAGGAAGATGAGGTAATTATTTTTTCACCATATTGGGTATCATTCCCAGAGTTTGTTAAAATCGCGGGAGCAAAACCAGTCATTGTAACTACAGCTCTTGAAAATAACTTTGAACCGCTTCTAAAAGACGTAGAAAAAGCCATTTCAAGAAAAACAAAAGGCATAATTATCAACTCACCAGGAAATCCAACAGGAGCCGTTTGGAGCAGCGTGGCGTTTAGAGGCTTGTTAGAAATTGCTAAAAAAAACAACATAACTGTTATTTCTGATGAAACCTATGATCAGCTGGTTTTTGATGGAGATTTTGTTCCTGCAGAAGTGATAAATAAAAATATTGGTGCAAATATTTTGACAGTAAAAAGCCTTTCAAAAACCTACGCAATGACCGGGTGGAGAGTTGGGTTTGCATTTGGTGAAAAAACTACGATTAAGGCAATGGCCAAAATACAGGCACAAACTACCTCTTGCCCTAATTCAATAAGCCAAAGAGCTGCGATGGCCGCTCTTGACAGTGACCAGGGTTTTGTCTATGAAATGAAAAAAGAATTTTTAAAAAGAAGAAACACAATGAACAAAGCTCTTTCTACCATAGATCACATAAAAATTTGTATCCCCGGGGGCGCTTTTTATTATTTTGTTGATTTGTCTTATTATTACAACAAGATAGATAAAAACGGTAAAATAATTGAAGATTCTTTTGACCTTTCTAATTATATTCTCGACGAAGCAAGAGTGGTAACAGTTGCTGGTGATGCATTCGGCGCTAAAAACTATATAAGACTATCTTTTGCAACAAATGAAGATATTATTAATGAAGGTATAAGTAGAATTAAAAAAAGTTTAAGCGAGTTAAAACAATGAAAAAAGACACTCATTCAGAAAACTATAGATTAGTTGTATTTGAAGACACCTCTTGCGGGTTTTCATTCTTAACCAAATCTACAGTTCAGACAGACAAAACAATCGCGTGGTCAGATGGTAACGAATACCCACACTATAAAATAGAAATATCTGATAAATCCCACCCGTACTACACGGGCCAACGAACCCTTGTAGATACAGCTGGTAGAATCGAAAAGTTCAATAAGAAATATAGCAAGAAGAATTCCTAATACTCTCTATGGATATAGAGGTAAAAGCTCACGAGATAGTTAACACCTATCAAGAGATTCAAGAAAAGCTTGAAAAGCCTGAGATTGCTACTGACCCAGATCAATTTGTTTCTTTATCAAGAGAAAAGAGCTCTATTCAAGATATTTATGATTTAGCTAACCCCTTTCTATTGGCAAAAAAAGAGCTACACGACTTGGAGGGGCTTTCTGAAGAAGACCCAGAGATGATTGAATTAATCCAAGGAGAAAAAGAGAAATTAATTGACAAGATAGAAAAAACAGAAAAACAGCTAGTTAAAATTTTACTTTTAGATGATCCTAATGATAATAAAAATGCTATTGTTGAAATACGTGCAGGAACGGGCGGTGATGAAGCGGGTTTATTTGCCGCAGACCTTTTCCGCATGTATTCAAGGTTTGCAGAGATCAAAGGTTTGAAGGTTAGTGTTGTAGATTCAAACGAAACTGGGGTGGGCGGAATTAAGTCCATTACTTTCAACGTAGAGGGTTTAAAAGCATATGGGATGCTTAAATACGAAGGCGGTGTTCATCGAGTTCAAAGAATTCCAAAAACAGAATCTGGAGGAAGGGTTCATACTTCTGCTGCATCCGTTGCAATACTTCCAGAAGCAGAAACTGCTGATATAGATTTAAATGAATCAGATTTAAAAATCGATACCTATAGAGCTAGCGGTGCTGGTGGACAACATGTTAACAAAACCGAATCAGCGATTCGCATTACACACATTCCATCTGGAATTGTAGTGACTTGTCAGGATGAAAGTTCTCAGCACAAAAATAAAGCATCCGCTATGAAAGTTTTAAGGTCAAGACTCTTTTCCCTTGAGGTTGAAAAAATCAACAGAGAACGAGATGACATGAGAAAGAGCCTCGTGTCTACTGGAGACAGGTCTGCTAAAATCCGAACCTACAACTTTCCGCAAGGAAGAATTACAGATCATAGAATTAATTTTACCACCCATCAACTACAATCAATTTTAGATGGATCCTTAGACGAGATTATTGGAGAGCTTAGGCTGGCAGATGAAAACGCAAGGCTCGCATAATAAAATTTTATTAATAAATGAATTTCGGGAATATTGCAAACAAGCAGCTTTTTCAGAAAATGCTTCCAGCGATTCAATTGCATACATTTTTTGTGAATATTTTCAAATAAATAAACACGAATTACATGCCTCCACTAAAACTATAACAAAAAAACAAATATCTGCCCTTAAAAAAATGATGGAAGATCATTTTTTCGGAAAACCAGCACAGTACGTAGTAAAAAAAACATATTTTTATGAAGATGAATTTTATTCTCCAGAAGGAGTATTTATCCCTCGACCCGAAACAGAGCTTTTAATTGATATTATTAAAAATGACTTTGATGCACTTGCTGAACTCAAAATCACAGAGGCTTGCATAGGAACAGGATGTATTGCGCTTTCTTTGTCCAGCATATTTAAAAATGCAACGATTGTTGGATATGATAATAGCCCAGAGGCCGTTAGAGTAGCTAAAACAAACGCCAACTTTTTAAAAAAGGATAACGTTAGATTTTTTTTAAAAGATGTTTTAAAAGATCAAATTAGAAAAGCCAATATTTTTGTATGCAACCCTCCATACATTCCCTTAACCGAAATTGAAAAACTGGATAAAAACGTTAAGGAGTTTGAGCCCCATCACGCCCTCACAGATTTTCAAAATGGTATTTCTTTTTACCTTCATTTTGCAAACAATATAGGAAATATTCTTTTCAAGAAAGGAACAGCATATTTTGAACTCCCAGCGAACCGTTTTAATGCCGAAATAATTGCAAGTTTTCAAAAAATTCCATATAGTAAAATTGAATTATTCAACGATTATAATTCAAAAGAAAGGTTTTTAAAAATTCAAATCAATAGACCATGAAACATAGCGAATTTGTTCATTTACACAACCATTCAGACTTAAGCCTGCTTGATGGAGCTCAAAACGTCGACTCTATTTTGGAAACTATTTCTGATCTTAACATGGATTCAGTTGGCATTACTGAGCATGGAAATATGTTTGGTGCAGTAAATTTTTATCAAAAAGCCCAAAAAAACAATATTAAGCCGATAGTAGGCTGTGAAATTTATGTGGCCAAAGGAAGCATGCATCAAAAAGATAGAGAATCGGGAGCGGGAAGATATAATCATCTTGTATTGTTAGCGCAAAACTATATCGGGTATCAAAACTTGATGAAAATAGTTACTCACGGCTATTTGGAGGGTTTTTATTATAAGCCAAGAGTAGATAAAGAAATTTTAAAAAAATATAATGAAGGTATTATATGTCTTTCAGGCTGTCTTAAGGGAGAACTCCAAGAAACTCTTATATATGAAGGCTATAATAAGGCTAAAAAAGTAGCAGAAGAATTTCTAAAAATTTTTCCAGGAAGGTATTATATAGAATTACAAAATCACGGAATACCAGAAGAAATAAGAAATATAGAGCTTTCAGCTAGACTTGCAAAAGAAATGGCTATACCTTTAGTCGCGACAAATGATGCCCATTATTCAAGAAAAGAGCATTTTTCTGCACATGACGTTCACATTTGTATAGGGACTGGAAAGCAGCTATCTGAAAAAAACCGCCTTAAATATTTTGGTAAAGAATTTTATTTTAAGTCCCAAGACGAAATGTTTTCTCTTTTTGGTCGCTACCCCGGGGCTATTGAAAATTCAAGAAAAATTGTCGAATCGATTAATCTTGAAATCCCCATAGGGTCTTATCAACTCCCAAGCTTTTCTATTCCCGAAGAACATCAAGAGAAATCTCTTGAACAATTTTTAAGATTCTTGTGTGAGAAGGGGCTTGATCAGAAATATGGCGATAATCCTGATGCTCAAGAAAGGCTTGATTATGAGCTATCGATTATTTCTAAAACGGGGTTCGAAAGCTATTTTCTTATAACGTCAGATTTTGTGCATTTTGCTAAAAGCAATGGAATCCCTGTAGGGCCTGGTAGAGGGTCAGCTCCTGGAAGTATTGTATCTTACTGCCTTGGCATAACGACCATAGATCCAATAAAATATAACCTACTTTTCGAGAGATTTTTAAATCCTGATAGAATTAGTATGCCGGATATAGATATAGACTTTTGTGTCGAAAGGAGATATCAGGTTATTGACTATATCAAAAAAAGATATGGTGATAATGCGGTTTCTCAGATTATTACTTTTGGAAAAATGAATGCAAGAGCCGCAATAAGAGACGTTGGAAGAGTGATGGGCTTTCCATATTCAGAGGTTGATAAAATTGCCAAAATGATTCCCGAGGGTCCCGGAGTTACATTAGACTATTCCTTGAAAAAAAGCTCTGATTTTCGCACAGCATCACAATCAAATTATAAAGAGCTGATAGAAAACGCACAAGTTTTGGAAGGAATGGTAAGGCACGCCTCTACTCATGCAGCTGGAGTGGTGGTCGCCCCCAAAGAGCTTACAGAACTTGTTCCTCTGTATAGGTCTTCTCAAGGAGACGTCACTACTCAATATGACATGAAAGAGCTTGAGGCGGTTGGTCTATTAAAAATGGACTTTTTGGGATTAAGAAATTTGACCGTAATTGATAAAACTATCAAATTAATTTCTGAAATTCATGGCAAAAATGTCGATATTGACACCATTGAACTTTCTGATCAAAAAGTTTTTAGTTTTTTTTCTAAAGGGCTTACGGTTGGGGTCTTTCAATTTGAATCTTCTGGAATGAGAGAATATTTGAAAAAACTCAAACCTAAATCAATAGAGGATTTAGTTGCAATGAATGCTCTTTACAGGCCCGGACCCATGCAAAATATTGATAGATACATTAATCGCGCTCATGGAAAAGAAAAAATTGAATATGTTCACCCTGAACTTAAAAATGTATTACAAGAAACCTATGGAATTATTGTTTATCAAGAGCAGGTAATGCAAATCGCTAATATTATCGCGGGTTTTACTCTTTCTGAAGCCGATGAAATGAGAAGAGCAATTGGCAAAAAGATTAGAAGCTTAATGGATAAAATGTCAATCATGTTCGTTGAGGGGGCTATTAAAAAGGGTGTTCCAAAATCAAAAGCAGTTCAAATTTTTGAACTTATCGATAAATTTGCCCAATATGGTTTTAACAAAAGCCACTCTGTAGCATACTCTCTAATAGCATATCAGACCGCCTGGTTAAAAGCACATTATACTGCTGAATTTATGTCAGCCAACTTGACAAGCGAAATGAACAACACTGATCGTGTTGTAGTTCTTATAAATGATTGTAGAAAGCTTAATATTGAAATCAGCTCGCCAAATATCAATGAGTCGGGAGTAAATTTTTATCCTATTTCTTCAAATAAAATTTCCTTTGGATTAAATGCCATTAAAAATGTAGGAGTTAAGGCTCTTGAGGGCATTGTGGACGAGAGAAGAATGAACGGAAAATTTTTAAATATTTTTGATTTTATTTCCCGCATTGATCAAAGGCTTGTCAATAAAAAGGTTCTTGAAAGCTTAATAGATTCAGGTTCTTTTGATGCTTTACATTCAAACAGGGCTCAGCTTTTTGAATCTGTGGATTTAATAATTTCTTATGGACAGCAGGCAGGAAAAAATCTGAATTCAGAACAATTTGGGCTTTTTGACCAGGCTGAAGAAGAGATCTTAAAAACACCGGACCTTCCAAACATAAAAGAATGGGAAGACTCAGAAAAATTCTCTAGAGAAAAAAATGTTTTGGGAATGTACCTTACCGGGAACCCACTCTTGAAATATGGAGACCTTATTGAAGAGGTTAGTAATTTTGATTTTATTGATAAGCAAATTACTACGAATAATAAAGAAATTATTATAGGCGGAGCAGTGTCCAATTTAAAACTTCACTATGATAAAAAGGGGCAACAAATGGCTTTTTTTAACTTAGACTGTCTTGGTGGACAGGTAGAGGCTGTAATATTCCATGATTCGTTTGCTACTTTTAAAGAGTTAATTAGTGAAAATAATATTGTTTTTCTAAAGGGATCATCTACTGATGAAAATGATTTTTCTGATCTTAAAATGATTGTCAATGAAGTGGTTCCTGTTCAGCACGCAAAGAAAGTGCTTAAATTGAAAGATATTCATATTAAATTAGATAAAAGTACTGATAAAGAAACTATGCAAGAAGTAGCCAACCTAGCCAAAGAAAATAAAGGAGATCACCGCTTTATTGTTCATATAGAGCACGAAAATAAGCCAACCCAAACAATAGTTTCTGAAAAAATCAAAGTATCTTTAAATAATCAGTTTATAGTTTTATTGAAAGAGATAGCGGGTCAAGAAAATGTATGGCTTGAGGATTAATTTATGAAGGTTTCACCACCTATTAGAATATTGATGGCTAAGCCTGGGCTTGATGGACACGATAGAGGAATTAAAGTCTTGGCTGCAGCCTACAGAGACGCAGGAATGGACGTAATTTATTTGGGTCTTCGACAAACACCTCAGAGCATTGTGAGCGTTGCAATTCAGGAGGGGGTCGATGTTATTGCCCTTTCAATATTGTCAGGGGCACATATGACCATTTTTTCTAAAGTAATTGATTTAATGAACGAACAGGGCCTAAAAAACGTTCTCGTTACTGGGGGAGGAATTATTCCCAAAGAAGATATGGATCAGCTTGAAAAAATTGGAACAGGCAAGCTCTTTGGGCCAGGAACTCCCGTTAAAGATTCTTTAGACTATATAGAATCTTGGGTGCTAAAAAACAGAAGATGAATAAATCTCCATTTCAAAATTATAAAGATGCAAAAAAAAGGCTGCAAAATGGGGATATTAAAACCGGGAAAGACTTATTAATTAAAACACTAGAAATAGATTCAGACTTTTATTCTGCTCTTTGCCTCCTAAGCGAAATAGACAATAAATTATTTAAAAAAAACTATTTGAATAAAACATCGTTATTAGATTCTAGCTTTAATTCTTCGTTGCCTAAAAAAACCTTAAAGAAAAATACCCCAAAGAACAAAACAGATATTCCTACGGTAACTTATGCAAACTTATTGCTGGCTCAGGGCAAAAAATTAAAAGCAAAAAAAATGCTTTTACAAATTATAAAAAATGAAAAAAACACCCAAAAAATTAAAAAAGCTGAAGAAGCACTTGCAAAACTAGGAGAGTAAATGTCAGAAAAATATTTTTTAAAAAGAATTGAAAAACTGAGAGGTAAACTAGCAGAAATTGGTGGCGACGGTATGATTGTTAGTTCTCTGGCGCACATAAGATATTTATGTGGCTTTACGGGATCTAGCGCAACTCTTGTTGTTTCACTAGACAGCGTACATTTTATTACGGATGGAAGATATGTTTTTCAATCCGAATCTGAGGTAAAAGGCGCCAATATAATTATAGATAGCAAACCTCATATTGAGGTTATTAAGGATCAAAATATATTTTCTAATGGGCAAAAAATTGCATTTGATTCAAATGCCATTTCTCACTCAACATATATTGATATGAGCACCCACCTTTCTTTTGTTAGGTTATTAGAAACTACCGCCATTATTGAACAAATAGCCGCTATAAAAGATAAAGATGAAATCCAAGCAATTAAAACCGCTGTTGAAATTACTGATTTTGTTTTTGAAAAGGTTTTCCCTATGGTAAAAATTGGAGTTCAAGAAAAAGAAATATCTACCAAGCTTTCTTATCTTTATCGTTTGCATGGGGACGCTGATTCTGATGCATTTGCCGCTATTGTTGGGTCTGGCCCCAACTCTGCCAAGCCTCATCATAAGCCTACAGATCGTAAAATTGGTCCAGGAGAACTGATTGTGATTGATTCGGGTGCAAAATTTGCTGGATATCATGCTGATATGACTAGAAGTTTTGCAACCAAAGGCTTTTCCGAAAAACAAAAAGAAATCTATGATATTGTTTTAAGTGCACAGGTAGAAAGCATTAAGCAAATTAAGTCAGGTGTTCCATGTGTAAAAATTGACTCCGTAGCAAGGGATATCATTTCTAATAAGGGCTACGGAAAATACTTTGATCATGGACTCGGCCATTCTCTTGGTCTGCAAATTCATGAAAACCCCAGATTTTCTAAAGTCAGTAAAGATATTCTACAGGCAGGCAACGTCATGACTGTTGAGCCAGGAATATATGTAGATTCTATAGGGGGCGTCAGAATAGAAGATGATGTTGTGGTTACAAATGAGGGCT
>JAFMFP010000022.1 GCA_017856055.1 Fidelibacterota bacterium
TAATATCCACTATGGAAGATATTTCATTAAATCTAATCTGGTAATTTTGAGATAAGGATTGATTAGTTAATCTAAGTTCGCTCTTATAATCGTAAGATTCATCGTCTTTTGAAGTTAAAAACGGAAATAAAAAAATTAACAAAATTAAAATTATTCCAAAAAAAATATTTCGATTAAATAAATTTTGGCTTGTTAAAAAAGTTGAAGCCTTAGTTATATTATTATTTTGGAGAAAATTTTCTTTATTATTCCTCCTTATTTTATTATCAGTTGAAGGTGAATTCATAAAGTCATCAAGATCCTCTAAACATTCTTTTTCTTCAAGATTGAGAAAGTTTACATAGGCCTTAAAAAATAATTTTAAATAAACGGGCGATATTTCAGCAAATTTACCTTTTTCAATTAAAATAAAATACTTTCCATCAATTTTAGTATGATTCGATATATCTTCAATAGTAATACCTTTTTCTTTTCTTATTGATTGATATTTTTTATAAAAATTCATTTAATAAATTTATCTATTTTTTTTTCAAAAAACATAGTGATTGGAAACCCAGTGATATTTTCAAAGCAACCCTCATAATCTTTTACAAAGTTTTTTTTAAAAAAAGATTGTTCAATATTATATCCACCCGCCTTGTCTAAAACATTGAAATTTTGAATATAATAATCAATTAAATCTTCTGATAAATACTTAAAAGTAATTTTTGAAGAATCAGTAATTGTACTTTCAATTTCTCTATTTTTAAAAGTTAAAGAAGTAATAACGTTGTGAGATTTATTAGATAAGGAAAAAAAAATCTCCTTAGCATGGTCTTTATTTTTCGGCTTGCCAATAATTTTATTTTGAAACTCAATAATAGTATCAGCTGCAATCACATCAAACTGATTAAATGAATCAAATACTTTCCTTGCTTTAAGCTTTGAAATATATTCTACGTAATCAAGAGGATTTAATTTCAAAGAATTGCTCTCATCAATCTGAGGTTTTACGACTTTGAAATTATATCCTAATTTGGTTAGAATTTTCTTTCTTCTTGGCGAACTTGATGCTAAAATTATTGGCATATTTTAACTAAATTATTATCATGAATCTAATTGATTTAACCAATAAAACGTATTCTAATTATATTTCATCTCTTGAAAATGCCAGAAGCTTTTTTGGAAGACCACTGACATATACCGAGAAGATATTATTTTCTCATTTAAGTGAGGATTTAAATGAAATACCTGTAAGACAAAAAACATTTGTTAATATTTCTCCAGATAGAGTTGCAATGCAAGATGCAACTGCTCAAATGGCATTGCTCCAATTTATGAATGCAGGAATGAAAACTACTGCAGTACCAACAACTGTTCACTGTGATCATTTAATCACTGCTATCAAAGGTGCTAGTAATGATCTTGAAAACGCATTAATAACTAATAAGGAAGTTTATGACTTTTTGCTCTCTGTTTGTAAAAAATATGGGATTGGTTTTTGGAAACCTGGTGCAGGAATTATTCATCAAACAGTTTTAGAGAACTACGCGTTCCCAGGATCATTAATGATTGGAACTGATTCACACACTCCAAATGCGGGAGGTCTTGGAATGTTAGCAATCGGCGTCGGTGGTGCAGATGCTGTAGATGTGATGACTGATTCCCCTTGGGAAGTAAACTGGCCAGGTATTATTGGGGTAAAACTTACAGGAAAATTACAAGAATGGGTTTCTCCAAAAGATATTATTTTAAAACTTGCTGGAATCCTAACTGTTAAAGGTGGAACTGGCAAAATTATAGAATATTTTGGTGAAGGTACTAAAACTATAAGCTGTACTGGAAAAGCTACAATTACCAATATGGGTGCTGAAGTTGGTGCCACAACTTCAATTTTTCCATATGATGAATCAATGGAAAGATATCTAGTTGCAACCTCAAGATCGAATATTGCTTCAGCTGCAAATAAAATTGCTCATGAATTACAAGTTGATGATGAGGTAAACAAATCTCCTGAAAAATTCTTTGATCAAGTAATTGAAATAAACCTTTCAGAACTAGAACCGCATATTGTAGGTCCATATAGTCCAGATCTTTCAAGAAAAATTTCTGATATGCCAAAAGCAATTAATGAAAATAAATATGAAAATAATTTAAAAGCTGGCTTAATTGGAAGCTGTACCAATTCTTCTTATGAAGATATTGAAAAAGCAGCACACATTGCTAAACAAGCTTTGAACTCTGGCTTAAAAACTAAATCGGAATTTTATATAACTCCTGGGTCAAATCAAATTAAAGCTACGATGGAAAGAGATGGTTATACTGAAATTTTTGAAAAAATTGGAGGTAAAGTCTTAGCCAATGCATGTGGTCCATGTATTGGACAATGGAAAAGATCTGATATAAATGAAGGTGAAAAAAATTCTATCATTACTTCATTTAATAGGAATTTTGCAAAAAGAAATGATGGCAATGCAGCCACAGAGTCTTTTGTTGCTAGCCCTGAAATAGTCACTGCTTTAGCTATTGCAGGTCATCTAGACTTTAATCCAATTACAGATTCGATTACACTTGAAAATGGAGAAGAATTTAAATTTAATCCTCCTTTCGGTTCTGAACTGCCTAAGGCAGGTTTTGTTGAATTAAGCTCTGATGATTTTATCTCAAGCATAAACGATGATAATTTAAAAATTGAAATTAACCCTAAAAGTGAAAGACTGCAGAATCTTGAACCTTTTACAGAGTGGGATGGTAAAAACTATCAGGGTTTAAAAATTCTTTTAAAAGCTAGAGGTAAATGTACCACTGATCATGTTTCTCCTGCTGGTCCATGGCTAAGATATAGAGGACATCTTGAAAATATTTCACAAAATATGTATTCCGGAGCTGATAATGAATTCACTAATTCTATTGGTGAAGCAATTAACTTAGAACAAAATAAAACTGAACCAATATATGATGTTGCAAAGTATTACAAAAAAAATAATATTGGTTGGATTGTTATTGCTGATGAAAATTATGGAGAAGGTTCATCTAGAGAGCATGCAGCAATGGAACCTAGATTTATGGGCTGTAAGATTATTTTAGCAAAAAGTTTTGCAAGAATTGCTCAAACCAATCTTAAAAAACAAGGCATAATTCCTCTGACATTCAAAAATAAAGAAGACTATGATTTAATAGATCCCTATGATGAAGTATCAACAAAAAATCTTGAAGAATTTAATGCTGAAAACAATATTATTTTGATTTTAAAGAAACCTGATGGTCAAGTGCATCAAATCGAAACCATACATTCGTTTTCACCCAATCAAATTGGCTGGTTTAAAGCTGGATCTGCTCTAAATCAAATTTCAAAGAACATAAATTGAAAATAATAGAACAAATCAATCAAGAATGGGATATAGTGATAGGTTTAGAAGTTCATGTTCAATTGCAAACTAGAAGAAAAATTTTCAGTCACTCTAACTATACTTACAATTCTTCACCTAATAGTCAAGTTTGCCCTCCATCCCTAGGTCTTCCTGGAAGTTTACCAACAGTCAATCAAAAAGCAATTCAAGATGCGATTAAATTTGGAATATCTGTAAAGGGACAAATTAATCAAAATTTGATTTTTTCAAGAAAACATTACTTTTATCCAGACTTAGCTAAAGGTTACCAAATTTCTCAATTTACCGAACCAATTATTTCTGGAGGATTCGTACCAATTTGGTGGGAAGATAAATTATTGAATATATATCTTCAGAGAGCTCATCTTGAAGAAGATACTGCGAAATCAACCCATATTAATAAGGATCGTTCTTCTTTAATTGATTTTAACAGAAGTGGTGCTTCTTTGATTGAAATTGTTACCAACCCATGTATTAATCATCCTGAACAAGCTAAGCTATTTGTTCAAAGAATTAGGCAATTAGTAGATTTTTTGGGTATTTCAAATGGAAAAATGGAAGAAGGAAATCTAAGGTGCGATGCTAATATATCTCTAAAGAAAAAAGATAGTAAAGGACTAGGAACAAAAACTGAGATCAAAAATATTAATTCATTCAAAAATGTTCAAAAATCTCTAGAATCAGAAATTGTCCGACAATATAAAATTCTTAGTAGTGGTGAAAAAGTCAAACAGGTTACATTGACTTGGAATAGCAATAAGAATATTGCTGAGATAATGCGAGAAAAAGAAGATTCTCATGATTATCGTTATTTTCCTGATCCAGATCTTCCTCAAGTTATAATCGATTCAAAATTTATCGACAATATCCACCAAGATATGATAAAAACTCCTAGTGAGCTTGAAGTAACCTGGAAAAAAGATTATAATTTTTCTACTGAAGATGTTTCTTTGCTTACTTCATCAAAGCTTGTTAGTGAATATTTTCAACTTTTGCTAAATGAAGATGTGAATCCTGATGATGCCTTAAAATGGATAAGCGGAGAAATTTTCAGATTATTTAATGCTAGTAATATTGATTTTGATAATAGAATATCTCCCAAAGATTTAAAACAAATAATATCGCTTGTTGCTAAAAACAAAATTACAAATAATGACGCAAAGGAAATTCTCAAGAGTTTGTTTAATAAGAAAATAGAGTTAAATGAAATTCTTGATAATGGTTCATACTATATTAACGAAAATAAAGATTTAACCTTAAACGCCATTAATTCAGTTTTTAATCAATTTCCTCAAGAATTTAAACGCTTGAAAAATGGAGAATATAAACTTTATGGATTTTTTGTAGGAATGACTATTAAATCTTCGAAAGAAAAATTAGATCCTAAAGTAATTTTAGAAGAAATAAAAAAAATTATTGAAAATTAAAATTTACGGCCATCAGCAATTAATTCTTTAATCACTGACTCAATGCCTTTCTTATCAATAATTCTCAGTCCCTTAGCAGAAACATTTAAGGTAATTTTTTTATTTAAACTCTCAACCCAGAAAGTCTTTTTTTGTAGATTGACATCAAATCTTCTACGAGTTTTATTGTGAGCATGGCTGACATTATTACCAAACATCGCTCTTTTGCCTGTCACTTCACAAATTTTTCCCATTCTGTTTACCTTTTGTCGTTATTGATTAAATTAGCAGGGTAATTTAATTCAATTATGTTGTGTATCAAATAAAAACTAAATGCAAAAATTAAAAGAAAAAAAAATTAAAATAGGAAATCTTCAAATAGATTTTCCTTTTTTTCTTGCACCAATGGCAGGTGTAACAGACTATGCATATAGAGTTATCGCTAAAGAGTTCGGAGCTGGAGTAGTTTATTCCGAATTTGTTTCAGCGCACGGAATAATAAGAGAAAATGAAAAAACATTAAATATGATAAAGTTTTCAGAATTTGAAAGACCAATTGGTATACAAATTTTTGGAGATACTCCTGAAGTTATGGAAAGTGCCGCTAAACTCGTTTTCGAAAAATTTAATCCTGATTTAATAGATATCAACTATGGGTGTCCAGTCCCAAAGGTAACTAAAAAAGGAGCAGGTTCAGCAGCTTTAAAAGACTTATGTTTGATGGAAGATATCTCTGAAGCAGTGGTAAAAGCAGTTCCAAATATTCCTGTAACAGTTAAAATGAGGGCAGGTTGGAATTTGAATAATATAGTAAGTACGCAAGCTGGAGTTAATCTCGAAAAAGTTGGAATTAAAGCAATTACTTTACACCCAAGAACTACGGTTCAAATGTATAAAGGATCAGCAAACTGGGAATTGATAAAAGAATTAAAAGACAATGTAAAAATTCCAGTTATTGGAAATGGTGATATTAAAAATATTAACGATATTGAAAAAATGTTTTCAATGACCAAATGTGATGGAATAATGATTGGAAGAGCAGCGCTTGGAAATCCCTGGTTCTTTACTCAAATAAAAAAATATTTAAATAATCAAGATTATAATAAAATTACTTTAGAAGAAAGATTACTTATATGTCAAAAACATCTTGATCTTCTTGTTAAGACTCATGGGGAAAAAATTGGAGCAAACAATATGAAAAAACATTTCTCATGGTATTTTAAAGGATTTGAAGAAGCATCTTCTTTTAGAAAAAAATTTGTTTTGGCAAATAATTATTCTGAAATGAAAGATATTTTGTCTAAATTCTGACTCAAATTTTAGGAGAAAAAATGAATAAAAACTTTCGAGCAATAAATGAGCCAATAATTGACTTTGAACCGGGTTCAAATCACAGAACGCTTCTTAAAAAAGAAATCGAAAGACAGTCCAGTAGAGTAAAAGAAATCCCAATAATCATAAATGGTAAAGAAATTAAAACTGGAAATCTTCAAGTTTGTACTAAACCTCATGATCACAAACATATTTTAGGTCACTATCATGAGGCTGGTGAAAAAGAAATTCAAATGGCTATTGATTCATCGTTAGAAGCTTGGAAGTCTTGGTCAAATACTTCTCTAGAATACCGAGCAGAAATTTTCAAAAAAGTTGCTGACTTAATTGCTGGACCTTATAGATATAAAATTAATGCTGCTGCAATGTTAGACATTGGAAAAAGTGTATTTCAAGCAGAAGTAGATGCCTCTTGTGAATTAATAGATTTTCTTAACTTTAATATAGAATTCGCTCATAAAATGCAACAATCCTTCACCCCTATTTCTCCTGAAGGAATGAGTAATGAACTAGAATTTAGACCTTTAGAGGGATTTGTTTTTGCTATCGCTCCATTTAATTTTTTTAGCATTGGTGGAAACCTAGCGATATCTCCCGCTATCATGGGTAATACAGTTCTTTGGAAGCCTGCACCCAGTGCTGTTTATTCTTCCTACTGTATTATGGAATTATATAAAGAAGCTGGATTACCTGACGGAGTGATTAATTTCATTCCTGGCGATGGACCTAAAATTGGTAATCAGGTTTTAAAACACCCTGAATTAGCTGGAATACATTTTACTGGTTCAACAAAAACCTTTAAACATCTATGGAAAAAAGTCTCTGATAATTTAGATATTTATAGAAATTACCCTAAAATTGTGGGTGAAACTGGAGGGAAAGATTTCTGTATAGCCCATAACTCTGCTGACATTCAAGGACTAGTAACTGCAATGATCAGAGGAGCATTTGAATACCAGGGTCAGAAATGTTCTGCAATGTCTAGAGCATATTTACCTTCTTCAAAATGGGAAACAATTAAGGAAAAATTAATCTCTCAAGCTCAAACGATAGATGTTGGTCCGCCAGAAGATTTTAAAAATTTTGTAAATGCTGTCATAGATGAACCAGCTTTCGATAGGATTGCTTCTTATTTAGAATATGCAAAATCTAGTGATGAATGCGAGATTTTACTTGGAGGAAATTGCGATAAATCTAAAGGCTTTTTTGTAGACCCTACTATCATTCTAACAACAAATCCTCACTTCAAGACTTTAGAAGAAGAAATTTTTGGTCCGGTTTTGACAATTTATGTTTACGATGACAATCATTGGAATGAAACATTAAAACTAATTGACAGTACCTCTCCATATGCGCTTACAGGATGTGTTTTTTCTGAAGACAGAGATATCGTTAATGAGGTTCGTTCAAAACTCAGATTTTCTGCTGGTAATTTTTACATAAATGATAAGCCGACAGGGGCAGTTGTTGGACAGCAACCATTTGGAGGCAGTAGAGCTTCAGGAACCAATGATAAAGGTGGATCAATGTTAAATCTTTTGAGATGGACTTCCCCTAGAACGATAAAAGAGACTTTCGAACCCCCTCAAGACTATCGCTATCCTTTTATGGATAATGAATAAATGAAGATTCACGAATATCAAGCCAAGCAAATTCTTTCTGAGTATAATGTTCCTGTTCAAAGAGGTTACGTTGTTTCAAATCAACATGACATTAGTGAAACCATTCAAAAAGTTCAGAATGATTTCAATTCCGAATCAGTGGTTGTTAAAGCACAAATTCATGCAGGTGGAAGAGGTAAAGGTGGTGGTGTAAAATTTTGTCCAAATTATAAAAATGCTTTAGAGGCTTCTCAATCTATTCTCGGTATGAATCTTATTACTCCTCAAACTGGTAAAGATGGAAAGATTGTTAATCAAATTTTTATAACAGAAGCTATTGACATTGACAAAGAACTTTATTTTGCTTTAATGTTTGATCGATCAAAAAATGCAGATGTTTTTATTGTTTCTACTGAAGGTGGAATGGATATTGAAGAAGTTGCTGAAAAATTTCCTGAAAAAATAGTAAAAGCATGGATATCGGGTGAAACCAAGCCATTACGTGATGCAATCAACAAAATAATTGAATCTCTAGAATTATCCTCGATAAAAAATGCTTATACTTTTTTTGAAAATATTTATCAATGTTACAACCAAAATGACTGCTCCCTTCTAGAAATTAATCCTTTAGTTATAACTAAAGACGAAAAATTGATTGCTTTAGATGCAAAAGTTGATATTGATTCAAATGCACTTTATAGGCAGGAAAAAATATCTTCTTTCCATGATAAAACTGAAGAAGACCCCTTAGAGCTTCAAGCATCAGAATTTGGTTTAAACTATATTAAACTTGATGGAAATGTGGGTTGTATGGTCAATGGTGCGGGCTTAGCGATGGCAACTATGGATATTATCAAACATTGTGGTGGAGAACCAGCAAACTTTCTTGATGTGGGTGGAGCTGCAAATGTAGATACTATAAAAAATGGATTTAAAATTATTTTATCAGATCCCAATGTGAAGTCAATTTTGATAAATATTTTTGGCGGAATTGTCAGATGTGATCGTGTCGCTAATGGAGTTATACAGGCTATAAAAGAATTGAACTTAGATGTTGGAGTAGTTGTTAGATTGCAAGGAACAAATGCAGATTTAGCAAGAAAAATCTTAGATGAATCAGATATTAAACTTGAAAGTGCTGAAACTATTGAGGAAGCTGCGAAAAAAGCAGTTGCTATGGTGTCATAATGTCAATTTTACTAAAAAAAGAAACTTCAATATTAGTTCAAGGTATTACTGGATCTGAAGGACTTTTTCATACTGAACAAATGATTGATTATGGATCTAACATTTTGTGTGGAGTTACGCCTGGCAAAGGTGGGCAACATGCTACTAAAAACAATCTTCCCGTTTTTAATAGTATTGAAGATGCGAAAAAAAAGTTTAAGATTGATGCAAGTATAATTTTTGTTCCTCCAAGATTTGCTGCGAATGCTATTCTTGAAGCAATTGAACAGAAAATTAGCTTAATTGTTTGTATTTCCGAGGGAATTCCAGTAAGGGATATGAAAAAAGTTAAAATTGCTTTAGATGCTTCCTCTTCTATTTTAATTGGCCCCAATTGTCCAGGATTAATCACTGCTGAAGAATCTAAAATGGGAATCACTCCAGGTTTTATATGTAAAAAAGGAAGCATTGGAATTCTATCTAAATCAGGAACACTGACTTATGAAGCGATAGATCAGATTGTTAATATAGGATACGGAATTAGTACAGCAGTTGGGATTGGTGGAGACCCTATTATAGGATCCAGTATGATTGATATTTTAAAACATTTTGAAAATGATTCTGAAACTGAAGCAGTGGTTCTAATTGGAGAAATTGGTGGTAATATGGAAAATGAAGCTGCAAAATGGATCAAAAATAATTTTAGCAAACCAGTTGTTTCGTTTATTGCTGGCCAAACTGCCCCAAAAGGAAAAAGAATGGGACACGCGGGAGCAATAATTTCGGAAGGATCTGAAACAGCTGAAGCAAAAATAAAAACATTAAAAGAATGTGGAATTTCAGTATCAAAAACAGTATCTGAAATCGGAATAACAATGAAAAAACTATTAGGAGAAAAATGATTTATACACTTGCAATAATTAAACCCGATGCAATGAAAAAAGGTTTTAAAGAAAATATTCGTGCAGAAATTTTGGATAATGGCTTTAAAATTGCTGAAGAAAAAACCATCCACCTTACTAAAGAACAAGCAGAAAGGTTTTATGCGGTTCATAAAGATAAGCCCTTTTTTATTGAACTTGTAGAATTTATGACCTCATTTGAATCACACATAATGAAGCTAGAAAAAGAAAATGCTGTCATTGAGTGGAGAAATCTGATGGGAGCTACTGATCCAAATAAAGCAGATAAAGGAACTATTAGGTCTAAATTTGGAACTGATATTTCAATGAATGCTACACATGGTTCTGATAGTAATGAAAATGCTACAATTGAGATAAATCATTTCTTTTAATGTTTAATAAGTTTATTATTTTCATATTTCTAATTTCTAGCCTTTTTTCTCAGAATAAAGAATCTAGTTGGTTGGAAATAAAACTAAATAGTAGCTCAGATTTAGAATCAAAAAATATAATAACTAATGATTCATCTTACTTTACGATTCAAATAGCTGCAAAAAAAAGCTTTTCAGAAGCATATGAAATGGTTCAAGAGCTCAATAATAAAAAAATTGAAGCATATATTCAAAAAAATGAAAATGATTTGCTTTTCAATTATAGAGTAAGATTTGGTTATTTTTCAAATAGAATTAATGCAGAAAAATTTTTAATCAATTTAAAAGAATCAACAGATTGTGAATGCTGGATTGATCGAATTGAACTTTAAAAAATAATTTTTTATGTGTTATAATTTTGATTATATTGCACCTGAAATTTTTTAAAAATGTTACCGAAAAAAAGACAGTCAAAAGCGCGTTCGAAAAAAAGAAGAACTCATTACAAATCTTCTTTAGTTCATACAGTAAAATGTAAGAATACAGGAGAATCACATCTCCCACATCAAGCCTACGAGCACGATGGAATCCTTTATTACAAAGGTAAACCAATCGACGAAAAATAATGTCTCATGTTTTAATTTTCACAGGTCAAGGATCTCACAGACCTGGCATGGGATATAATCTTTATAACGAATTCCCAAAAGTAAAGTCAAAATTTGATGATGCAGAATCTATTTTAGGATTTGATATCAAAGAAATTATGTTTTCAGACAATGAGGAATTACTTAGAAAAACTAAGTATGCTCAAATTGCAATTTATTTATATTCTGTATGCTTATTTGATATTTTAAGTCCAAAAATTGGTGAAATAAAAGCAGTTGCTGGTCATAGTCTTGGAGAATTCTCTGCTTTATACTCAAATAAAACATATTCTTTTGAAACGGGATTGAGAGTAGTTCATGCACGATCTAAAGCTATGAACATATGCGAAGAAAAGTATCCTGGAGCAATGACAGCTGTCATTGGAATTGAAAAAGAAAAATTAGATCAAATCTGCAAACTTTATTCTTCACAAATTGCAAATATCAATTCTGCAAATCAGATTGTTATTTCTGGAACTACAGAATCTGTAAAAAAAACATCAGAATATCTGACGACTCTAAAAATTAAATCTATTCCCTTAAAAGTAAGTGGAGCATTTCACTCAAACTTGATGTCTGAAGCAAAAGACTCATTGAAGAAAATAATTAATGATTCTAAATTTTCTAAACCTTATGTTCCTATAATTTCAAACATTGATGCTCAAGCAAAGGTTGAAATTGATGATATTAAATATGCTCTTATTCACCAAGTTGATAGTCCAGTTCTATGGTATGATTCTATTTTTAGCCTTAAATCTTTTTCTAATTCTTTCATTGAATTAGGACCAAAAAGTGTTTTAAGTGCTATGGTTAAAAAAATTGATAATTCGCTTCAAACTATTCATTATAATTCCTATAATGATTTAATATAAAATGTTTCGATTCTCAAATAATTTATGCGCAGTTGTTACTGGTGGGTCACGAGGAATAGGAAAAGAAATTGCCTCTCGACTAGCAGTGGAAAATATTAAAGTGTATGCTTTGGCCTCATCCAAGGAATCATTAAAAAATATTGAAAATATTCCAAATTTATATCCCATTCAGTGTGACATATCAAGCAGAGATTCTATTAATGATTTTTTACAAACTATTGATAAAGAAAACCAATCGATTGATATTTTAGTTAATAATGCGGGTATTCATAGAGATAATATTCTACTAAGGATGACTGAAAAAGATTGGATGGATGTTATGGATATCAATTTGCATGCACCTTTTCAT
>JAFMFP010000023.1 GCA_017856055.1 Fidelibacterota bacterium
TCTTCCGATCTCCAGTGAATTAATCGGAAAATGCTTACAATTAGGTATTCTAGCCACAGTCAATCAACGTCTCGAATGGGATGTAATTGAATTAATTGCTGATGAATATGGTGTGGCAGTGAAAAAGTATGAGGAAATGGTCGATGATCTTTTTGTTACTTCTCATACAGATGAAGAGCTTAAAACAGCGACTTCTAGAGCTCCAGTTGTTACTATTATGGGTCACGTTGACCATGGGAAAACTTCCATTTTAGATTATATCCGCGAAACCAAAGTGGCAGCAGGAGAATCAGGTGGAATTACTCAGCGTGTTGGTGCTTACCATGTGATTCATAATAATCAAAAAATTACTTTTTTAGATACTCCAGGTCACGAAGCTTTTACTGCAATGCGTGCTCGAGGAGCTCAATCAACTGATATTGTTATTTTAGTTGTTGCAGCTGATGATAGTGTGATGCCACAGACTATTGAAGCTATTGATCACGCTAAAGCTGCTAATGTTCCCATTGTCGTTGCTATCAATAAAATGGATAAACCTGGCGCAAATCCTGATATAGTTAAAAGAGAACTTTCAGAAAAAAATGTTTTAGTTGAAGAATGGGGAGGAAAAATTCAGAGCGTGAATACTTCAGCCAAAACAGGTGAAGGAATTGATGCTTTAATGGAAGCCATTTTACTTGAAGCGGAAGTATTAGATTTAAAAGCCAATTCAGAAGTAGAATGTAAGGGAATCGTGATTGATTCAAGGTTAGATAAGGGGTTAGGTCCCATTGCAACCGTCTTGATTCAAAAAGGTACTTTGAAGATTGGAACTGCTTTTATTTGTAATAATGCCTCTGGTAAAGTTCGAGCGATTATGACTGAAAATAATGAACGTATTAAAGTTGCCAAGCCTTCTGACGCAGTACAAATTTTAGGCTTTGATCAAGTTCCGCAAGCTGGAGATATTTTTGCTGAAGTTGAAAATGAATCTGATTTAAAGAAGATTGCAGGAGAACGAAAACGAATCAAAAGAGAAATTGATCTTCAGATGATGCGTAAAACTACGTTGGATACTTTATCTGCTCAAATTAAGGAAGGTAGTATAAGTACATTAAATGTTATTATTAAAGCGGATTCAGATGGATCAATTGAAGCCATTATTCAGAGTCTAGAAAAGATTAAAAACGAAGAAGTAGGCGTATCTGTCGTTCATAAAGGGGTAGGTAATGTTACTGACTCCGATATTTTATTAGCTCAAGCTTCTAAGGCAATTGTCATTGGTTTTGCTGTGCAGGTTTCTTCAGATTCTAAATTATTGGCTAGTCAAAATGACGTTGAAATTAGAACCTATTCTGTGATTTATAAGCTAGTGGAAGAAATCAGCTTAGCAGTTGAAGGATTATTAACTCCTGATGTTGTTGAAGATGTACTTGGTCAAGCAGTTGTGAAAGAATCATTTAAAATTCCTAAAATTGGTTTCATTGCAGGATGTCAAGTCGAATCTGGACAAATTAAGCGAGATTGTTTTGTTCGTCACGTTCGTGATGGAGAAATATTAGTTAGTAAATCAACAATTTCTTCACTGAAACGATTTAAGGACGATGTCAATTCCGTTGAATCTGGCATGGAATGTGGGATTGCCGTAGAAGGTGTAAACAAATATGAGCCAGGTGATCAGATTGTTGCTTATAAGATTCGTGAAGTTAAACGTACCTTAAAATAAAGTTGAATAATAAGCCATTTTCTCGAGCAGAAAGAGTTGAGAAACAACTTTTAAAGGTTGTCAACGAGCTTATTTTACATGAAATTGATATTCGTAAACTAGGTTTTATTACTTTTTCTTCTGTAAAGGTCACTTCAGATTTAAAACATGCTAATATTTTCTTCTCTGTAATCAATCCTAGTAAGCCTGCAGACTCCATTGCTAATCACTTAAATGAATTGGTTCCTTTATTTCGTAAATCTCTTTCACGAACCATTAAATTAAAAACCGTACCTACTCTCAAGTTTTTTTATGACGATTCGTTTGAGCAATTCCAGAAAATTAACGAATTAATGAAAAAAATTTAAGGAATGCTGGTTAATATCTATAAACCGAAAGATTACAGTTCGTTTGCAATTGTAAAACAAGTTAAAAAAATCACAAAACAAAAAGTTGGACACTCTGGTACTTTAGATCCTTTTGCTGAGGGGGTATTGTTGATTGGAATAGGATCTTCAACTAAATTATTAACCGAAGCGATTCAATTCGATAAATCCTATAAAGCAACGTTGCAACTAGGATCAAAAACCGATAGTATGGATTTGACAGGGGAGATTATCGAGCGAGCAGCAATACCCCACATTTCTCAAGAATTTTTGAATACAGAGTCATCTAAACTGATTGGAGAACAGCTCCAAAGAACTCCCATGTTTTCTGCTCGAAAAATTGATGGAGTTCGTTTGTATAAATTGGCTAGAAAATCAATTGAAGTCAAAACTAATCCAAAAATGATTACAATTTTTAATTTAGATTGTTCGATTAATCATGAGTCCATTCAGATGGATATCCAATGCTCTTCTGGAACATATATCCGCGTGCTAGGAGAAGATTTAGCTGAAAGATTAGGTACAGTGGGACATTTAACTCATTTAACGAGAACTTCAATTGGCAAATATACTTTAAAAGATTCAATGACTGTTGATAAATTTGAGGAAGTATGGAAATCATTAAATCACTAGATCAAAAAAATTTAACAGGATGTCACTTAACAATAGGAAATTTTGATGGAATTCATCAAGGTCATCGTGAATTAATTGAAAGACTCGTTACTAAAGCACAGTTGAATAATCGAGCATCTGTTTTATTAACTTTCAATCCCAATCCTCGATATTTTTTTGGTGAAACTGAAGCCTGTACTTTAACGGACAATTCTTTGAAATATGATTTATTAGAAGAAATTGGTCTTGATTGTGTCATTGAAATGACTTTTGACCAACAGTTTTCGAAAATGTCTGCAGACCAATTTTTGTTGGAAATTCTTCTTCATAAAATTAATCCTTCTGCAATAGTTGTGGGAGAGAATCATACCTTTGGATATAAAAAAGAGGGTACTGTATTAAAATTAAAGGAATTCTGTCATCTGAATCAGATTGAATTTTCTCAAAGTAACTTGATTACCATTAACGATAAGATTGTTTCTAGTTCCTCAATTCGTTCAGCGATTAAACAATCCGATTTTACTCATTCCAATCTTTTTCTGGGTAGACCATATGGATTCTACATCGAATCTATTAAAGGTAACGCTTTTCAATCGATGTGCTCTCAACAACTTCTTCCTGGCAGTGGTTACTACTTAATTGAGATTGTAAAAGATAATTTAAGACAACCAGCACTTCTCAAATTAGATAAATATCATCAAAAAAAAATAATGATGGAACTTCACAGAATAACTGATAAATTAGACCACATTTTTGATAAGAAAATATATATACAGTTTCTTCATCATATCAGTGATATTAATGAAATATCGCTAGATAAAATTAAGAAGAGTTGTTTAGAAGAATATAGAAGTTTTAAGAGGTAAAATGAAGTATAGTAAAGAAATAAGTGAAATACTGAAAGACGCTGGCATAGATGCTGCCAACGTTGGAAGTTCAGAGTCTCAGGTTGCATTACTAACAGATCGTATTAGAAGTTTGACTGAACATTGTAAAGTGAATAAAAAAGATGTACACTCAAGACACGGTTTAGTCAAATTAGTAGCTCAACGTAAGAAGATGTTAAAATATTTACGTAAAACCAATATGGAGTCATACGACGCATTGTTAGTTAAACTAGCAATCCGTGGTATTTAAGTATCTATGATTTTTGTTGAAAAATTAATCGCAGGAAGACTCATGAGAATTGAGTCTGGTCAAATAGCTCGTCAAGCAGGTGGATCTGTTCTTATCAAATACGGAGATACTTCTATTTTAGCTACTGCTTGTGCATCAGCGAAACCGCTAGAAGGAATCGACTTTCTTCCTATGCAAGTCGAATATCGTGAAAAACATTATGCCGGAGGTAAAATCCCTGGTGGTTTTTTCAAAAGAGAGGCCAAACCTACTGATGCGGAGGTCTTAATTTCACGTTTGACTGATCGACCAATTCGCCCATTAATTCCAAAATCGTATAGTCATGAATTGCAGGTAATGCTTACAACTATGTCCTATGATTTTGAGAATACACCGGATGTGATTGCAGCAGTCGGAGCCTCAGCTGCTTTATTGTTATCTCCTGTACCGTTTTCTGAACCTTTAGCGTCAGTAAAAATTGGATACATTGATGGAGAATTTGTTTTAAATCCCACTGCAGAACAGATGAAATCTTCAGATTTAGATTTGATTGTTTCTGGAGTAAAAGATAAAATTTGTATGATTGAAGGGGGCTCAAATTTTGTTCCTGAAAAAATCATTCTTGAAGCATTAAATGTAGCGATGCAAGGTATCAATGAAATTGTTGAGTTGCAACTAGAGTTAGCAGATGCTTTTGACAATTCGTATGAAGTAGTTGAAAAAGAATCATTGTCAAAAGATATTGAAACTGATATTACTTCAAAATACCAACAACGTATTGATAGTATTTTTGATTTAGAAACCAAACAAGAACGAGATGATGCTTATAATGCGATTGCTGATGAAGCTGTTGCAGGTTATGAGGAAGATGAAGATACTCAAAAACACATTAAAGCATTTGTTAAAGAAATGTTCAAGTCAACTGTTCGTCAAAACGTTTTAAAAAATAAAACGAGAGTTGATGGAAGAAAACTAGATGAGATTCGTCCTATTACAATAGTTCCTTCGATTCTTCCTCGAGTACATGGTTCAGCATTATTCACCCGAGGTGAAACTCAAGCGATTGCCGTAACGACTTTAGGTTCCAGTAAAGATGAACAAATTATTGACTCGATGTCTGATGATTATAAAAAATCATTCTTGTTGCACTATAATTTTCCTCCTTATTCAGTTGGGGAAACTGGAAGAATTGGCTTCACCGGTCGTAGAGAAATTGGTCATGGTCATTTAGCAGAAAGATCTTTAAAACCAATTTTACCTCCTTCAGAAGAATTTCCATATACAGTTCGAATTGTCTCAGAAATTACTGAGTCCAACGGTTCTTCTTCAATGGCCTCTGTTTGTGGTGGTTCTTTAGCGTTAATGAACGCTGGTGTACCTATTAAAGAACATGTAGCTGGGATTGCAATGGGATTAATCATTGAAGGAAATGATTACGCAGTTTTAAGTGATATTTTAGGAACTGAAGACTTTTTAGGAGACATGGATTTTAAAGTAGCTGGTACTAAAGATGGTATTAGCGCAATTCAATTAGATTTGAAAGTACCTGGTATTTCTATGGAGGTGCTTGAAAATGCTCTAGAACAAGCTAGAACGGGTAGATTGCATATTTTAGATGAAATGAATAAGGCAATTGATAAACCGAACGATTTATCACCATATGCCCCTCAAATTGATTCCTTTAGCATTCCTAAGGATAAAATTGGGGCGTTAATAGGTCCAGGTGGTAAAAATATTAAAGCTATCCAAGAGGAATCTGGCTGTGATGTGAACATTGATGATGATGGCATAGTCAGCGTTTCAGGATCGGGTAGAGATGTATTAGATAATGCAATTGCTAAAATTAAAGCGATTGTTGAAGATCCTAAAGTAGGAACTGTATTTGATGGAACAGTCACTAAGATAATGGATTTTGGAGCATTTGTTGAATTCGCCCCTGGAAGAGAAGGTTTAGTGCATATTTCTCATATCGCATGGGAACGCGTCAACAAAGTAGATGATGTCCTGAAAAAAGGAGATAAAGTGAAGATAAAACTTCATGAAATCGATAAACAGGGACGTTTAAATTTTAGTATAAAATTACTTCTAGAAAAACCTCAGTCATAATCTCATGAAAATTGGTATTCCTAAGGAAATTGTTTCACAAGAATTTCGTGTAGCAGTTAATCCAGATACTGCGAAAAAATTAATTCAAGCTGGACATGAACTTTTCTTACAAAATAATGCTGGATTGGATAGCGGTTATACCAACGAAATGTATACTGAGCTTGGGGTTAGTATTTTAAATACTCCGGCTGAAGTTTTTGCTATTGCTGATCTTATCATTAAAGTTAAAGAGCCTTCCTTAGAAGAAGTTGAAATGATTGGCAATAAAATGCTCTTTACTTATCTTCATTTAAGCTCTTCAAAAGTACTTACTGAAAAATTACTGGAATGCAAAACTTCATCTTTTGCATATGAAACAGTGATAATTAACAAAGAAACTCCAATGTTAAAACCTATGTCAGAAATTGCTGGAAGACTGTCTTTATTAGATAGTATTGAGCTACTAAAAAAAAGCAAAGGAGGGAAGGGTAAATTAATTGCAGGTACTTCCTTAGCTGATCCTGCTAATGTTTTAATTATCGGTGCAGGAATCGTGGGAATAAATGCGATGCAAATGAGTTTAGGTTTAGGAGCTAATACCACCATTATAGATTTAAATCAAGAATTACTCAATTCCATTAAGCAACGTTACCCAGCTGTCAATATTGCTTTATCTTCTAAAGAGTATATTTCTAATCTACTGCCAACCATAGACATAGTTATTGGTGCGGTTTTAACACCTGGCGCTAAGCCACCTGTGGTTATTTCAAGAGAGATGCTAAAATTGATGCCAGAAAAAAGTATTTTATCTGATGTTTCTATTGATCAGGGTGGGTGTTTTGAAACTTCACATGCCACTACGCATGCTGAACCAACTTATGAGGTCGATGGTATTATTCATTATTGTGTAAAGAATATACCATCTGCTGTTCCTTTTACGGCAACCAATGCATTGAATATTGCCACCTCGCCGTTTATTTTAAAATTAGCTGCCTTAGGATCTGATTTTGAAACCGATAGTCATTTAATGATGGCGCTTAATACCCATCAAGGAAAGTTGACCAACAAAGAAGTTGCTGAAGCGCACGACCTTCCATTTAATCAATAAATCTATTTTTAACCTATTTAATTAAAGTTTTACTTTAAGTAAATATTTCTATAAAATTGTTGAGAATGGATATTAAACTCGAAAAATTATATTTTAGCATAAAAGAAGTAGGAAAGCTGACTGGTTTAAAACCCTATGTTTTACGTTATTGGGAATCAGAATTCCCAACCTTAAATCCTGTTAAAAATCGCGCTGGAAAAAGAACTTATCGTCAAAAAGACATCGATTTAATTTTTCAAATAAAGGAATTACTTTATGATCGAAAATTTACGATTAAAGGTGCCATTGAAGAGCTAAAAGGTTCTTTTAATGAAGAAATACCAAATGATAACCAAAATAATTCTACTGAACTTGATCAACGAATATTACATGAAATTCGTCAAGAGTTAAATACGATACTGGCTGATTTAAATCGCAATTAATATTTATCTTTTTTATTCAAAAATAATTTAAATTCTTATTATATGGATACGTCAATACTTATTACCTTATCAATTCCGTTATTTTTCGGATTAGTATTAATTGAATTTTTATACGGATATTTTACTAAAAACAATAATTATCGACTAAACGACGCTATAACTAGTATGTCTTTAGGCTTGATTAGTCGCTTTGTTCCTTTATTGGGTTTAGGATTTCAATATGTTGTCTATAAGATTGTTGCAGAACAGTATAATTTAAAACTACTAAGCACTGATGCTATTTGGGTGTGGGTTTTAGCTTTTTTAATGTATGATTTATGTTATTATTGGATGCATCGAATCCATCATGAAGTCAAATTATTCTGGGCAACTCATGTGGTGCACCACCATGGAGAAGATTTCAATTTATCGACTGCTATGCGTCAAACTAGCACCGGATTCTTATGGAAATGGGTCTTTTTCTTACCCATGTTTATCATCGGTGTTCCACCTGCAATTTATGTCACGGTGGCTGGTTTAAATCTTATTTATCAATTCTGGGTACATACAGAACATATTGGTCGTTTAGGATGGATGGAATATGTGTTTATTACTCCATCGAACCATCGCGTACATCATGCACAAAATGATGATTATTTAGATGCGAATTATGGAGGTGTTTTCATTCTTTGGGATCGAATGTTTGGAACGTTTATTGATGAAAGAGAAGATTTAAAGCCTGTTTATGGTACGGTGAAACCTTTAAAAACCTTCAATCCATTCTGGGCCAATATAGAAGTATTTTACCAAATGTTGATGGATTCAATCCGTACTAAAAAATGGAGTGACAAAGTCAAAGTTTGGTTTTCTCCTCCAGCATGGAGACCAGCAGATGTTGCTGAAAAATATCCCATTAGTAAAAATGATTTATCAAATTTTGAAAAACATGATCCTCAAATTTTGATGGAAGGGAAGATATTTGCTTTATTTCAATTCTTTGTCATTAATGCAATGACTCTAGTGATGCTATTCAATGTTAATTTATTCGACTATAGTCAAATGTTATCGATTATCTTTTTTATCGTTTTTGTAGCGATTTCTAATTCATTTATCCTGGATGGGAAGTCTTTTGCTTATCGATTTGAGTTGTTGAGAGGCATCAGCATGTTGTTTTTATTTCAATTAGGATATTTTACTAAATTCGAAATATTTATTCTTTCGCATTCAGTTGCATCTATTGTTTTAGCATTATTATTGAATACCCGAGCTTCATCTAAAGCTCAAACACTGGCATAATTCAGTGAAAAACATTGGAATCACCGCTTGTGTTGCACTATTTTTTTTCATAACATCTTTTTTAATTCCTGTCATAGGAGCTATCATTGCAGTACCTATGGCTATTTTTGGAGCTTGGATTTATAATGTATATGAAAAATAAAACTTTAATTTTACTGATTGTAATATTGTTGCTAGGAGAAAAGATGATGGCAAATGACAAAACAATGAAAGAAGCTGTATTTGCAGCTGGATGTTTTTGGGGCGTTGAAAGCTCATTTCAGGCTTTAGAAGGCGTAAAAGCAACCACTGTGGGATATACAGGTGGAAAAGTCAAAAACCCTTCTTATGAACTAGTTTGCACAGGTATTACTGGTCATGCAGAAGCTGTCAAGGTTATCTATGATGCTTCAGTTGTTTCTTATGAGCAATTACTGAATACTTTTTTCACGAGCCATGATCCCACAACCTTAAATCGTCAAGGACCGGATGTTGGAACTCAATATCGCTCAGCTATCTATTTTGCGGATGAATCAGAAAGAGAAGCAGCTGAATCCATAATAGAGGAATTGAATGAGTCTGGAAAATTTTCATCAAAAATTGTCACAGAGGTGACTAATAAATCTGATTTTTATGATGCAGAAGAGTATCATCAAGATTATTATCAAAAACGTGGCTTAACAGGTTGCGCAATATAAGGAGAGTATAAAATGAGAAAATGGTTTCAATATAGTTTAATTTTAGCTCTAATAGTTGTCTTTACCACTGATTTACATGGTCAATTTCGTCGTAAAAAAGTCAAACTAAGTCAAACGAATAAAGTCGAAGAGTTTATCAATGATTATGTGCAAGATCCTTTTATGATTGAGCACATCCAAACGTTACAATCTGAACTGGTTAAAATAGGTTTTGAGATATTACCTCCAGATACAGATGGAGATGTGGAAGTAGAAATTAATTTTGAGGATTTTAATTTTGATCCCTATTACGGTTCAACAGCAGATCCTAAACAGTCTTATATTGTTTTTAGAGATCCTACAAGCAAAAAAGTTTATGCTAAGTTTTTTGCGATCTCAATCGTCAGTGATGATGATTCTGTAGGACCAATGTCTCAAGCGTTTGGAAATACAACGAGCAGCTCTTATAATAATACTTCGAACGATCTTCCGACAGACGTTAATGCAATCATTTTAGACTGGGCTAAACAAATTAAAAACTTCTATTAAAGCTCTTGGGTTACCATCATCAAACCATTGAGCCTAAGTGGCAAGAATACTGGATTAAAAATCAAGTTTTTAAGACATCTGAGGATTTAAAACTTCCAAAATATTATGTCTTAGATATGTTTCCTTATCCCTCGGGTTCTGGATTGCATGTTGGGCATGCTCTTGGTTATGTGGCAACCGATATCGTAGCTCGTTTCAAAAGAATGAAGGGATTCAATGTCTTACATCCTATGGGTTGGGATGCATTTGGTTTACCCGCTGAGCAGTACGCCATTAAAACTGGAACTCATCCAAAAATTACTACAGCTGAAAATGTCTCTAATTTCAAGAGACAGATTAATCAATTAGGATTCTCCTATGACTGGTCGAAAGAAATCAATACCACCGATCCAAATTATTATAAATGGACGCAGTGGATTTTTCTACAATTGTATAAAAAAGGGCTAGCTTATGAGGAAGAAGTTGCTGTGAATTGGTGCCCAGAACTTCGTGCAGTTTTAGCCAATGAAGAGGTTGTCAATGGAAAATCTGAAATAGGAGGCCATCCTGTTTATCGAACACCCATGAAACAGTGGATTTTAAGAATCACGGAATATGCTGAATCACTTTTGAATGGGTTAGATGACTTGGATTGGCCCGAGAATATTAAAGAATTACAGAAAAATTGGATAGGGAAGTCTGAAGGGGCAGAGGTTCATTTTTCTGTCCTTAATTCCTCTCAATCTTTAACCGTTTTTACCACCCGACCTGATACGCTTTTTGGAGCTACGTATATGGTCATTGCTCCTGAACATCCATTAGTACAAGATTTAACCACTGATGATAATAAAAAGGACGTTTTAGATTATATTGAGAAAACTAAGTTAAAGTCTGACTTTGATCGAACAGAGGTCAATAAAGATAAAACAGGTGTTTTTACGGGTTCTTACGCAGTCAATCCGTTATCAAAAGAGCATATTCCTATCTGGATAGCAGATTATGTACTAAGTACTTATGGAACCGGCGCAATTATGGCTGTCCCGGGTCATGATGAGAGAGATTGGGAGTTTGCGAAAAAATATCAATTAAAGATTTTAGAAGTAGTTAGTGGAGGAGATGTATCAAAAGCTGCTTATATCTCAAAAGAAGCAGGTGAAATTGTCAATTCCTCACACAAAGATACTCTTTCAATTAATGGATTAACGGTAAGCGATGCTATTGATACGGTCATTTCTTTCTTAGAAAAAAATCAACTAGGTCAACGCAGTGTCAATTACAAATTAAGAGATTGGCTATTTTCTCGCCAACGTTATTGGGGTGAGCCGTTTCCCATTATGCATACGGATCAAGGAGTGTCTCCAATAGATGAAAATCAGTTACCTATACGATTGCCTGAAGTTGATAATTACAAGCCATCCGATGATGGAAAATCACCATTATCAAATATTAAACAATGGGTTGAAGTAAAAGATGTAAATGATAATATAATAGGACTTAGAGAAACAAATACTATGCCTCAATGGGCTGGTTCTTGTTGGTATTATTTACGTTTTACTGATCCTCAAAATTTAGATAAAGCGTGGGATAAGAAAGCAGAGAATTACTGGATGCCAGTTGATTTATACATTGGTGGACAAGAACATGCGGTTTTGCATTTGCTTTATGCTCGTTTTTGGCATCATGTATTATTCGATTTAGGGTTAGTTTCGACGAAAGAACCCTTTCAAAAACTTTATAATCAAGGCATGATTTTAGGTGATGATGGTTCTAAAATGAGTAAATCTCGAGGAAATGTAATCAATCCAGACGATATCATTGAAGAATATGGTGCTGATTCAATGCGTTTATATGAAATGTTTATGGGACCCTTAAATAAATCTAAACCGTGGAATACCAAAGGATTACAAGGATGTTATCGATTTATCAATAAATTATGGAACACGCTTGTCGATGAAGATGGAACCTTATCGTCAAAGATTAAGGAAATTCAAGCATCGAAAGAGACGTTGTCTATTCATCATACCACTGTTGAAAAAGTTGGACATGACATAGAAAATTTACATTTCAATACCGCAGTATCTCAGTTAATGATTTATGTCAATCATTTGCAAGAATGT
>JAFMFP010000058.1 GCA_017856055.1 Fidelibacterota bacterium
GTTATGCACTATAGCAATGTCTTCTAAACTATCGAGATGTGGGTGAGCATTTTCATTGCTTGGTTTTCCATGAGTAGCCCATCGAGTATGCGCGATTCCTATATTGGAATTAATTTTAATTGAAGATAAAATTTCTTTTTCTAAAACTTGAACTTTACCAACTCTTCTATTCTGCAATAATTGATTATTATAAAGTGAAACAATACCAGCAGAATCATAGCCACGATATTCTAATCTCTTAAGACCATTAAGAAGAATAGGATAGCAATTTTGTGGTCCTTTATAAGAAATAATCCCGCACATACAATAGTAATCTAAGAATATTTTAACTTAATAAATCAATAGTTTTTGATAATTGCTTTTTTAGAGTTTTTCGATCAACAACTTGATCTATAAATCCTTTTTCTAGCAAAAATTCAGCAGTCTGAAATCCCTCAGGTAAATCTTGCTGAGTAGTTTGTTTGATTACTCGTTGACCAGCAAACCCAATTAATGATTTTGGCTCAGCAAACGTTATATCTGCCTGCATTCCAAAACTAGCAGTAACTCCACCAGTTGTAGGATAAGTAAGAATGGAAATATATAAACCTCCAGAATCTGAGAATTGCTTCAAATAAGCACTAACTTTAGCTAATTGCATTAAAGACATTGCACCTTCTTGCATTCGAGCACCACCAGATTGACAAAGAATAATTAAAGGACATTTTTTACCTTTAGCATATATAATGGACTGCGTTAAAATTTCACCAACTGCACTTCCCATACTTCCGCCAATAAACTTAAAATTCATTAAAGCTACAACTACTTCTTTGGAATCAATTTCACCAAAATATGATTCAACAGCTTCAGATGACTTATCTGAGCTATCTAGAATTTCTTGATAAGATTTATTTGCTTTAAAATTTAATAGATCAGTAGATATGATATTAGAACAGATTCTTCTGGGATTTGAATCAAATAAAATAGAGATGTAATCATTCAATTGATACGGAAAATGAAATCCACAATGATGACAAATACTAAGATTATTTTCTAGTTCAGGAATATATAAAATCTCTCCACAAGAACATTTTTTCCAAAGATTATCTGGAAGATTTTTCTTTTGTCCATTGACAATATTTTTTTCTTTTCTTTTAAACCAACTCATTTTGATTCCAAATTAAAAGAAGCTATATAATTTGGCGTTAAATTGGAATCTATATTGAAATTTTTAAAATCAACTTTTTGAATCATTTCAATAATTTTTAATGAGGAAGGTTGTATAAAATATTTATTCTTTATCTCATTAAAATTTGAAAGAAATTCCTGATTGTCTTTCGAATTTATAATATAAGTCTCATTTTTTTTAAGCTTTAATACATCTAAGGATTCTAAAATAGGAATAGAATTATCTTCATTAGAATCATTATTATTTTTTTTATAAAAAACAAATTTCCCATGCGAATGAATAATCATATGAATAGGATATTTTTTTATATTAGAATTATTTTCAAGCATTAGATCAAAAGTATCTATAGGAATGATAGGGATTTTTAAAGCTTTTGAAAGTCCTTTAGCATAACTTAAACCAACTCTTAATCCAGTAAAAGATCCAGGACCAATTGAAACACCTATACAATCTAAATCTTTAAAATGTGCATCTAATTTTCTAAGAAGCTTTTCGCAAATTATAGGCAAATTTTCGGATGAGAATTTCTGATTTTTAATTGAATCAGATGAAATAACTTTATCTGATATTTTTAAAGAAACCTGGCAATTTCTTTGGGAAGATTCTATTGCAAGAATATTCATTTTTTTAACCAAATTTTTCTTTCATTTTCTGAAATATATTCAAAATAGATGGAGATTTTATTTTCAATCTTAATGGAAGAAATTATTTCCGGCCATTCAATCAAAGAAATAGAATTTTCTCTTGAAAGATAATCAAGGCCACCAATTTCATAAAATTCATTAATATTTTTTAATCGATATAAATCAAAATGATATAAACATAAATTTTTATGCTCATATTCATTTAATATTGGAAAAGTTGGGGATAGTATTTGGTCAGAAAAACCTAAACCTCTCGCAAAACCTTTTGTAAAGGTTGTTTTACCTGAACCAAGATCTCCAATCAAGAATATTACATTACTTTTACTATTAATATTTTTAGAAATTTCTTGAGCAAAAGAAAAAGTTTGTTCTAATGAATTAGAAATAATTGAATATTGAGATTTTACCATACTAGAATATGTATGAATATTATTGAAAAAAATAAAAACCGGCAATGTCCTACTCTCCCGCACTAGTCTCCTGTGAAGTACCATCGGCGCTGTAGAGCTTAACTTCCGTGTTCGAGATGGGAACGGGTGTGACCTCTACGCTATTGTCACCGGAAATTTTTATGGAAATTAACGTAATTCAAATATTAAAAACACAAGTCATAAAAAAACAATATTGAAAAAGCCTTCGAAAAATTAGTACTACTCGGCTAAATACATTACTGCACTTACACCTATAGCCTATCAACGTCGTCATCTCCAACGATTCTTA
>JAFMFP010000059.1 GCA_017856055.1 Fidelibacterota bacterium
CGATGATCTTGTTTGTACTGACTTTCTTAAGTACTTTTATTTTTTATCTTTTACGATTCCAATTCAGACAAAGTCTTTAAACTATTTTTCATTCATGGAGTCTCTAAGGCCATGAGACCATGAGTTGATTTTTAATAACGATCTAGCAAACACATAGCCTATTTGAGTGAGGATAAAAATTACTAAAGACCATTGAGGAAGAATGGCCGTTACCTTATATCCAATGACAAAGATGAATG
Source organism: Fidelibacterota bacterium (assembly GCA_017856055.1). Lineage (GTDB taxonomy): Bacteria > Fidelibacterota > Marinisomatia > Marinisomatales > Marinisomataceae > Marinisoma. Next base: position 240 of record JAFMFP010000059.1, read on the forward strand.
CTGATAATATGCAAATAACAAAAGTAACTCCCACAGGATTATTCCACCTTGTGAGGAGCAAATGATGTAAGTGATCTTGACCGGGTTCAAAGATACTTCTTTTTTCCTGTCTGCGAGTCCAGCTAACAGCTATAAATTCAAAAAAAAGTAAACCAAAAAACCAAAGACCATTTAAATGAACATGTTTTTGTTCTAAAGCCATAGAATGAGAAAGACTATTGATTACAGCCAGAGAAATTATAAAGCTTAGGATATAATTACCACCATCTCCTAGAAAGAGTTTATTCAAACCAATCAAGCGAAAGTTAGCGAATAAAAAAATGACACATAAGATAGCTAAGATTAAAAGAAGAGAGGAAAAATTTCCTATAAAAAAATAATTGAATAACAACAGTATTTTAGTTAAAACCAGCCCCAAACAAAGCCCATCAATTCCATCAAAATAATTCAGAGCATTAATGACTAGCATTACGGCTGCTGTGCTCACGATGAGCCCGAAGGGACCTAAGGAAATAGTAGCAAATCCCACCTCAAGATAAGAAAAAGATAAACCACTCCAAAAAAGAAAACCGATGATTATGATAAACTGTAGAATGAATTTCAAACGAACACTCAAAGTTATTCGATCATCAATAATTCCTAATATCCCAAAGGCTGAAGCAGCACAAATCATTGAAATTTCTAAGGCGCTATAGGATACGATCAATAAACTGAATAGGAGACAGGTGATGAAAAAAAATCCTCCTCCCAAATAGACCTTTTGGTCATGAAGAGATCGACCTGGAATGATCGGATCTTGAAAGTCGATGACTTTTAATAAATTAGAGAAAATATAGAGATATATTAAGCTACCAAAGATCAGGATTAATAATTGAATAAAAGGCAGGTTAGTCATTTACATATTTTTATTCTCATATTTGAGAAAAAAATCTATATTTTTTATCTATAAAAAGATCTATTAATGCCCTTTAAATTGGCAATGAATAATTCACTTATGAGGTATAAAATCCCACAATATCCCATATATAGTGGTATCAAATATTTTTTAATACTACATGTTGTATTTATCGAAAAAATAAGTTATATTTTAAATACCTAATTATCTAGTGATATGAGGAACGAGTTGAAATTGCTCGCAGGCGGTACAGTGATAATGTGCTTCGACCTTCCCGTGTAAAAAGAGATCCGGGTCTCCATTCAAATATTTTAATTAATTAAGGAGTTAAATATGACTCAAGATAATGAACAGAGTAAGCACCTTCCTAAAGTGAGAAGTGCAAAACAAATTGACGCTAGTCGTCGCAATGGCGCGAAATCAAAAGGTGCCGTGACCGCAGAAGGCAAAAAGAAGGCAGCCATGAATGCCTTAAAACACGGACTTCGATCCCAGCAATTTTTAGTGGTCGGTGAATCGTTAGAGGAGTTTGAAGAACATCGATGCGCCTTCGAAGCTGATTTTCCTACAAAAACACAAGTAGGAAAACTCGCCGTCGAACAGGCGGTAATTTTATCTTGGCAGATGCGCCGCTTTCCTAAAATTCAAGCAGGGCTCATGAGCTTGCAAGTCAATGACTATGAAGATGAAATTGAAGTTAGTCTGCGCCGAGAACGCAATGTGCGCACTCGTCGAGGGATAACGGATGATGCCCAAACTAAATTGCACAAGCAGATTGAGTGGTTAGCCGTGGGATATTTTCGTAGTGTCGGCCCAGACGGCGCCTTTAAATTACTTTGTCACTATGAACAAATTACCGTGAAGAAGTATTACATGACGATTAATTTTATCAAAGACTTACAATTGAAAGGAGAGTTATAACATGAAAGATCAACGACCGCTTCGATATCGCAATAGTTTGGTTGGAGGAAAGTATGCGAAAAAAAAATATACCCCTTGGGATTTTTCTTTTCCTTATACTCGTTTGGTTATAGAGGAGCCGACACCGGTGCAACAAGATTGTGTAGTGCGGGTACAAGGAGCACCATGTCAGATCCAGACAGGGGAGGTTTGTCTGAACCCCCCTGTTTCTACAAACGAACCCAAGAAAAAAAAGACCCCCTCTCCTTGGCGATACATTCAACCGCAACAATTATGCGGTATGGGTTGGTGTGATGCTCGCAAGCCCATCAATCAAGGCAAGCTAGGGTATGCGTCAACACGCGAACGTCTCCCAGAGAAGCCAACACGGTCGTATTACTAACCGTGAAGAGATCTAGTTTAAAAAGAATGCGTAGGTAGAGTTAGTGCATGTTTAAAAAAAGCTTATTACTGGGGTTTTT
>JAFMFP010000024.1 GCA_017856055.1 Fidelibacterota bacterium
ATATTCAACTGATCAATCTCATTTGACCAGACAATTCCAATTGAACAAACCGCATTCTCTAAGATTTTACTAAAAAGGATTTCTCTCTTTTTTTTGGTTAGTTTTTTAGAATCATTTAAACCTTCAATCGGAGATTTTAAAATTACAGCTCCTGCTACTACAGGACCTGCTAAACATCCTCTTCCCACTTCATCTACGCCACTAATTACCATGTAGAATAAAATAATTAATAAAAATAATTTTTACTTTTAAAAAAAATCTTTAATATGATTTCATGTCTAAAAAAAGACTATCACTATTTATTTTTGCAATTATTGGAATTCTTCTTCTTTGGAAGGGCGTTCATTTTTTTGACCTAGCATGGTCCTTCCCTGCCAACTTAATGTCTGATTCTATTGTAAGTAATTTCCCTTTTGCAACTATCCCCTTAATGGTTATTTCGTTACTGGGAACAGGAATTTATATGACCTTTAAATTAGGTTTTCCTCAATTAAAACGTATTTGGCATGGGATCAAGGTTACTCGAGGAGATTATGATAATGTTGAAGATGAAGGAGATTTAAACCATTTTCGAGCACTTTCAACTGCTTTAGCTGCTACTGTAGGAATCGGAAATATTGCTGGGGTAGCAATTGCGATTTATTATGGTGGACCTGGTGCTCTTTTTTGGATGTGGATCACAGCATTTTTTGGCACTGCCTTAAAATATGCTGAATGTACCTTGGCAGTTCAATATAGAGAAATGGATGAAAATGGCAATACTGCTGGTGGACCCATGTATACTATTGAGAATGGTCTTGGACCTCAATGGAGATGGTTAGCTGTTACTTTTGCTTGTTTTGCAGTTATTTGTTCTTTCTTCACTGGTAATGCAATTCAATCCAATACCTTGACTCAACAATTATATAATCAAATGGGAAGTATTTTTAGTATGGATAGTGCTATCATGACCACTTCTTCGATCAGTTTTCTAGGAAGCGTTTCAAATATTTCTATTATGCATGTTATTATTGGTTTAGTTTGTGCATTCTTGGTTGGATTAGTGATTATTGGTGGTATTAAAAGAATTGGAAATGTCACTGGTTATTTGGTTCCAATTATGGCTACAATCTATGTGTTTGCTGCCTTATTTATCATTTTAACTAATTTTTCTCACGTGGGAGAATCATTTGGTTACATTTTTGACATGGCGTTTAATCCTCCTTCCTTGAAAGAGCCTGCTATTGGAGTAGCCTCTGGTGCAGTTATTGCGTTTTTAAATACTATGATGATGGGAGTAAAACGCGGATTATTTTCTAGTGAGTCTGGTCAGGGTTCAGCGGCAATTGCTCACTCAACTGCCAAAACCAATTATTCAGTTCGAGAAGGTGTAGTTGCTTTATTAGAACCTTACATTGATACAATCATTATCTGTACCTTAACTGGACTAGTGATTATGGTTACCGATTCCTGGCATTTTACAGAGTTCTATGCTCAACGCATTGATACTTCTGTGACAGAAATGAAAGAAGGTGTATTATTAACCAGCTATGCTTTTTCTCAAGGCATTCCATTTGGTAATTTCTTAGTAACTATAGCTGTTGTTCTATTTGCCTTATCGACTGCTATCAGTTGGTCTTTTTATGGAGATCGTGCCACCGAATATCTTTTTGGTTCCAAAGCGATCAGTTACTACCGATACCTTTACGTCTTCATGTTTTTTGTTGGTTCTATTTTAACATTAGAACAAGTTTGGATGTTTGGTGACGCGGCTTTAGCGTTTATGACTTTCCCAAACCTCTTAGCATTAATCTTGCTTAGTTCAAAATTAAAAACACTTTCAGCGAATTATTTTGAAAAGTTTGATTAAATAATTGTCTATGAAAGAAATTATTGTTAGAGGCTATAATCTTTCTAAACAAGTTTTCCATGGAATGTCTCCTGAACAATATCTTGACTTACTTGAATTTCAAGATTTCAAATGTCAACTTAGTGGAATTGAATTCGTGTACAGTGAAGAAAAAATGAAATTCATGGATATTAATGGTAAAGCTCCACCAATCGATCACGATCATGCAACTGGATTCATTAGAGGCATATTATCTGAAAAAGTAAATTGGCTTGAAAGACAATGGGATATGGGTTCATACGGAAAGCTTCCAAAACCTCAGGAATTAACAGAATATCAAAGTAACCCGCCAGCATTTCAAGTTTTTGGTAAGATAACATATAAATAATGTTAAGAACTAAAAATATTGAAAATCTTAAAACTGAAAAAAATGGAATTATTGTTCTTAAATCTTTACTAAATGGATTTATAGTTCCAAATACTGATCAAAAAAAATTTCTTTACGACATGTTAAAGATTGATTACAAAAAATATTCCAGAAGTATTGACGGAATAATCCTTAATATTGACTCGTTCGAAAATATTTCTTCAGATAAAGATTTTATGTTGGTCGAAATCAAAACTACCAATGCAGCTAATGTAACAAAACTTCCATATGGTGTTTTTTTTGGCTTTACAAAAAATGAAGAAGATCTATTTAAAAAAATCTGGAACTACAGGTTATGCATTGTTCATACAACTCTTAAAAAGTATGTTCTTTTAACATATAGCGAATATAAAGATTTGATTCAAAATAAAAGAATCCAATATCAGATTAACTTCAAATCAAAGCAAAGCTAGAAATAAATCTCTAATTCTTGAATTTTAAAGTAATTATAATCCTAAATAACCCTTAACGTCTTTAAGAACGGATTTCATTAACTTGTCGTCGGACTCAAGTAGAATCTTCACTTTTTCTCTACCCTGAGCAATTTTCTCATCTTTGTAAGAGAACCATGAACCCATTTTCTCGATAATTTCCCCTTGAAGGGCTAAATCAAGCAAGTCTCCTGCGTAAGAAATACCTTTTCCATACATAATATCAAATTCAGTGACCTTGAATGGAGGAGCAACTTTATTCTTAACCACCTTTACTCTAGTACGATTACCAGTCATATCAGAACCCTCCTTAATCGCAGCAATTCTACGAATATCTAAGCGAACGGAAGAATAGAATTTTAAGGCTCGACCCCCTGGAGTAGTTTCTGGACTACCAAACATCACACCAATTTTTTCTCTGATTTGATTGATAAAAATCACACAAGTTTTTGATTTACTGATAGGACCAGATAGTTTTCTAAGGGCTTGAGACATGAGTCTAGCTTGCAATCCTACAGTGACATCGCCAATTTGGCCATCTAACTCTGCTTTAGGTACTAAAGCAGCCACTGAATCAATGACAATAACATCTAAGGCTGCGGTTTCCAGTAAACGTTGGAGAATATCCAATGCTTGTTCTCCTGAGTCTGGCTGGGAAATCAATAAGTCTGCAGCATTACAACCAAGGTTCTTAGCATATTCCGGATCTAAAGCATTTTCAGCGTCAATAAAAGCGGCTTTTCCACCGTTTTTCTGACATTCTGCAACCACATGCAATGCTAGAGTAGTTTTTCCAGATGATTCCGGACCAAAAACTTCAATAATTCTTCCTTTAGGAACTCCACCAATTCCTAAAGCCATATCTAAAGATAAACAACCAGTAGAAATTGCTTCGACATCTAATTTAGTGCTTCCACCCAATCGCATGATTGCACCTTCACCATACTCCTTATTAATATCTTTTTCTACTGCTTCTAATGTTTTATTTACTTCTTTAGCTGCCATTTGATTCTTCCTTTACTTGATTAAGATTTTTCTTAGCTCATTTAAACACAATGTTATTGATAATTCACGATTTGTCTTTCGATCAGACGTCAAATTATATTCATGAATATATAAATTATTTTGATAAAATATTCCAATAAATACTAATCCTACGGGTTTTTCTTTGGATCCACCTCCTGGTCCTGCTACACCAGTAATTCCAACTCCTATATCTGTGGCGGTGATGCGAGCAATATTTCGGCATAATTCTTCTGCAACTTCATAACTGACTGCCCCAAATTTTTTCAATGTTTCCTCTGAAACATTTACGAGATTTCTCTTTAATTCATCACTATAACAGATAACTCCACCTTTAAAAAATGCAGAGCTCCCCGCTATGTTGGTAAACGTTTCACCTAGAAGACCACCAGTACATGACTCAGCAACAGAAATAGTTAATTTTTGACTCAAAAAAGCTTGAGTGACCGACTCAATCAAAGTCTCTCCATCATATCCATAAATATTCTCTTGAAGAATAAGAGCAATTTCATCAACTAGCTTATCCATTACGACACGATTTGTCGACATAATTCTAATATCTACACCAAACATTTTATGAGGTAAAAAAGACACTTCACAACCTTGATAATGCTCACTTTCGATTAAGTGAATAATTTTCTCATGAATTAAAGACTCAGCAATAGCTGCGGTATTGATTGATCGACAATAAAATTTCTCAGATGTCTGTTTCAAAATTTCTGTAAGAACAAACTCTTCAAACATTGCTTTCATTTCCATTGGTACTCCTGGAAGAATAAAGTATTTTTTACCCTCTTGATGATAGAATAATCCCCGGGCAGATCCTTTTAGATTTGGAATCATTTTTCCAGTAGTAGATTGATAACATTGATTACGATTGATTGGAGGAATTTCCATACCTTTGTTATTAAAGTATAACTTTAACTTATTCCAGTAAGACTCATCATATATTGGTTTATCATTAAAGTAATCAAACAAAGTTGAGGTAGTAATATCATCAATGGTTGGACCTAAACCTCCAGTAGAAATCACAATATCACAATCTTCTGATAAGGAGTCAAAGGCACGAATAATTTCATTTTTTTGATCCAAAACAGTGATTTTTCGATGTACACGAAGGCCTTCATTTAATAAAGTTTGACCAATCCAAGCTGCATTTTTATCAATAGTAAAACCTCCAAGGATTTCATTTCCAATTACAATGATACCTATCTTCATCCTACCACCAAGTATAAGGAAATTAATACCAAAACTAGGAAGGCCATGAAACCAGCAACTAAGTCATCAGCAATGACACGAAATAATGCTCTTTCTTCCTTGAAAATTGAAAGGTTTTTAATCGATTCAGGAACACTTTTTGGCTGGTCAATCCATTTAACAGGGATAGGCTTAAAAATGTCAAAAAGACGGAAGAAAATAAAAATGATTCCCATCACTAAAGAACGATCATAATTATCGAATAAGTTAGAAGATGAAGATTGAAAGATTAAAATAAAGATTTCTGTGAGAAGAATTCCAAAAGAAAGGCCAATGACTTCATCTAAGACGTATTGCTTAGGATCCTTACTATCCTCAAGAGACAGAATAATCCTTAGGGATGGTTTATAAAGAAAAATGGAAAGTAAAAAAATTGATAAGACGACATAAATTGAATCATAAGCAAGAATAATTAAAAAAGTTAAAAGTGAAGCTAAGGTTCCTCCTCCTCTTAGTCTCCCGACATAAAAAAGATTACCTACTAGTAGTAATATTTTATCCTTAAAACCCATTTTTCCAGACATAATGAATACCAGTAAAAGCTGAATAAACCGCATTCAATCCGAAAATTAGGTTTAAAGTTTCAAGATAATAGATTTCTAATCCATTAGAAAATTCAAAAAAAGGATAAAACTGTTGCCCTTGAAAAGCTTCAGGAAAGCACAGTAAACAAAAAATTACAGCGACATGTTGACTCGCTGTTTTCCATTTTCCAAGTTTGGAGGTAACTAATGGCGTATTTTTTGCAATCATATAGTTACGATAAAAAGTAATTAGGATATCTCTTCCAATTATGACAAAATATGCCCAAAATGCCACCAATCCTTGCATTAAAAGACTAGTTAAAGTACCAATCATTAATATTTTATCTGCTAAAGGATCTAGATAATTACCCTTTTCAGAGACTAAATCATATTTTCGTGCAATTTTCCCATCAAATAAATCGCTCAAACTGCAGTAAATAAAAACAAATCCTGCAAGACTATAATCTTCAGTTAATATTAACCATACCAGAACGGGTGTTAAAAGGATTCTCGAGTAAGTAAGAAAGTTTAGCAAATAATACATTATTTTATTTTTACCCTCCCATTGATTGAACTAACAAGAGTTTTATCATCAATGTACTCTAAACTACTCCCAACAGGAAGACCAGTAGCTAAACGAGTAATACTAACCTCTTTATCTTCTAATAATTTTTCAATGTATTGAGCAGTTGTATTTCCACTATTACTTGGATTGGTAGCAATAATCACCTCTTCAATCCCATCCAGTCTTTCAATTAAACGATCAAACGACAAATCAGCTGGTCCAATTCCATCTAATGGTGCAATCGACCCTCCTAAGACATGATAGAGGCCATCGAAAGCTTTCGTACTCTCAATACGAATTGCATCTTCAATATCTTCAACAATACATAAACATTTAGTGTTTCTATCCTCTGAACAAGAGCAATTTTCTTCAGTAACATAAATCATTCCACATTGTTCACAGTTCGTAATATTTTCGTGGATTTGACTCACAGCTCTGATTAACGATTGAGGAAAATCTTTTCCAGAACGTATCATATGGTAAACCATTCGCTCTGCGCCCTTTCGTCCAATACCTGGAAATTTGGTAAATTGAGTGATTAATTCTTCAATATAGTTAGAAATTCCAGCCATTCTTAGAATCCTGGCAATCCATCGGTTAATCCGCCTGTGATGCCCTTTAATTTCTTCGCTGAGACATCTTTTGCTTCCTCTAAAGCTTTGTTGGTGGCTACTTTAATGGCATTCTCTATAACATAGGCTTCACTACTTAAAAGGGTTTCATCTATTTGCACATTTGTCACCTTCATATCCCCTGTCATGATCACTTTACATTGATCATTAGCTGCAGTGCCTTCCACCTCAATTCTTTCCAACTCTTTTTTGACTTGTTTCATTTGAGATTTCATTTGTTGAGCTTGTTTCAACATTTCTTTCATATTTCCAAACATTTTTTACTCCTTTCCTCCAAAAATACTTATAGCATCATCTTCTTTTACTGATAATTTTTTTGACTCTTCAATCTTTTCTACAGAAGTATCTATCGTAATTTCAACTGATAATTCAATATTTAAACTATCCTTTAATGATTGTTCAATTAAGGAAATAGAGTCTTCTAATAATCTTTTATTAAAATCTGAACGATCATAACTAATAATTTTCAAGGTCGTACCATCCAATTCTGATAAAATACAGTCTGATAATAAAGCTCCAATAGATCCTCTCTTTGATCTAATGGATGTTAAAATACTTTTCCAATTTGCCTGAATTTCAGTAAGCCCTATAGAATTAGGTTTAGACTCCTGTTTTGGCGTTACTTGTTCTTTTGTAACAACATCTGGAACCTCAGAAGGGTTTTCAATTGATGAATTAGAAAGTAAAGTTTGGATATCAATGGTTTTGTCAAAATGAATCAACTTAAGAATCGTTAATTGAAAAATGACAAATTGATTTGTATACTGTTTTAACTCCGCATATAAGTTCGATAAGATATTAGAAATTCGAATCAAATCACGATCACTCCAACTATAAGAAACAGCTTGATATTTCTTTAGTGTCTCTGCTGAAACTCTCAAGAGTGTGGGTTGATCTAAATTGATTAAAATGAGATTTTTAAAATGTATTATCAAATTTTTTAATACTTCATCAATTGAAAAACCTGAATGTTCAATCTGATCAAGAGTTGCTAGTAATTTTTCAGCATTTTTAGTATGCAAACTATCAGAGATTTCAAAAAGAACTTCATCAGAAACTATTCCTAAAATACTTTGAACTTCTTCCTTTGTAATATCACTATTCTGATAAACGAGTATTTGGTCTAAAAATCCTAATGCATCTCTCATGCTTCCTTCGGATTTTTGCGCTATCATCTCTAATATTTCTCCTTGGAAGGAAATTTTTTCTTCTTTTAAAATAAAATTCAATCGATTAACAATATCAGTTAATGTTAATGGTAAAAAATCATAGCGTTGACAGCGAGAAATTATTGTTTGAGGAACCTTATGTACATCTGTTGTAGCAAAAATAAATTTTACATGTTGTGGAGGTTCTTCGATGGTTTTTAATAACGCGTTAAAAGCTTGCGTAGTTAGCATATGAACTTCATCAATAATGATAACTTTAAAAGAAGAATTTGTAGGCATAAAATTAATGGAGTCTCTTAATTCTCTAATTTCATCTATCCCGCGATTGGAAGCGCCATCGATTTCAATAACGTCTAAAGAACGTCCATCGATTATCTCCTGAACTCTTTCACTATCAAGATTATAGTTCACGGTTGGTTTATCCTCAGCATTTAAAGCTAAAGCTACTAATCTTGCACTGGTTGTTTTTCCCACTCCACGTGGACCAGAAAACAAAAATGCTTGAGGAATTCTATCCAATTCAAACGCTTTAATTAAGGTTTGAGAAACGTGATCTTGACCAATTAAATCACTTAGTTTTTTTGGCCTCCATTTTAAGGCTAATATTTGATAAGTCTCTTTGCTCATCTAAAATTTTTCATTCTTTTTATTAATCAAAACTTGCAGACTATCTGCTTTTAATGAGCTTGCTTCTAATCCTAATTTTGAGGAGTGTTGGAAATATTGAAATGCTAATTCATCATTATTTACTGCTAAATAATAATCTCCCATTGAATCATAGGGATTGGCCGATGCAGGAGCGCTTCGGATTTGTTCCTGAAAAGCATTCTTAGCTTTATTATAATTCTCCAAACGCAAATACGCATATCCAATCATATTTAATGAAGGAGTAAATGAAGGATTCATTTCATAAAGAGCCTTTGCACGTTCTAAGACTCTTTCAGGCCCAACAGTTGAAATGGTTGCAAAGACTGTTTCAAAAGCCATTAAAGAATCATCGTAGTATTTATCGGATAACTCTTCACTAAGTTTAATAAAGTTAGTTGACCCAACGGTATTATCCCCAATAAAAGCATCAATCAGATTGCTTTCTTCCTCTGAGGCATTGATTGAAAAACTTTGAGCTGCATCTAGATCATCTTGGATAATACCCTCATCTTGATTCAAAAACTGCTTAGTTCTTGCTCTTAATAAATAGGCATAGGCAAAGGATGGGTCTAAATCAATAGCATTAGAAAAATCTTTTACAGCCTGTTCCCAGTTTAGATTGTATAGGTTCCATCGACCCACATTGAACTGATTTAAAGCCTCTGCGTTTTCAGATGAAAAACTCATAGTTTTTGCATTACCATCTATAAATAATTGTTGATATTTTGCTAAAGCAATATTCTTTTTTGACCACTCAAAGTTAGGATCTTGAATTGAAGCTTGAGTATAATAGCGAATTGCGGTTTCAGTATCTCCTTTATTTAGATAAAATTCTCCTTTTGAATCTAAAGGATTTGCCAAAGAAGGCTCTAAAGCAATATATTGATCTAAATACTCCAAAGCTTGATCATATTCAGAGGTCATAGGGTCAAAATACCACATATAAGAATAAGCCAACAAATTATAAAGGTGCCCTTTTTGAGATTTTTCAGCAGCTTTTTTTAGAAGATTTCTTCCTTGCTGAAGTTTGTCTTGAGATTGCAATTCTCGAAATGCACCAGCTGCAAGATAAGAATCTGCAGGGTATTTATTGTACAGCTCCAAATACCCACTAAAAGGAGATAAATCAGTATTATCTAGCGCCTGTAAAGCATTTCGTATCAGCATGGTTTCAGGATGATTCTCTTTTGAAAGATTTAAAGCTTGGTTTAAGTAGTTTCTTTTTAATACTACATCAGGTTCAGCAAAAGAAAGATTTAATAAACAGGATGCACAGCTGGAATCTTTTTCAATGATATCTGAAAAATAGCTGCGAGCATCTTCCAACATGAAGTTATGTAGAGCTTCCATTCCCTGATAAAAACTTTGAGAATTTTCTCCAATTTGTCTTGAAAATGTCTTGTTTTTACCTGCACAGGAAATTGTAAAGAAAACAAGGAATATTAATAAAAATATCTTTTTCATTTTTTTCTCCTATCGAATAAACACTAAATCATCTTTGCTTGACAAGTTTAAATCAAACCTATAGTTATCATAAGAAAAATCCTTCAACCCTTCAATTGAATCTACGCGATTTTTAACAATGTAATTTGAAATCATTCCTCGGGCTTTTTTGGCATTAAAAGAAATAAATTTCAATTGACCATCTCTCTTTTCTTTAAAAGTAATGTTGATAATCTGACCTTTAATTTTATCAGAATGGATCGCGTGAAAATACTCATTTGAAGCACAATTGACGATTAGCGAATTTTGATGATTTCTTAATGTTTGATTTAACGAATCTGTAATCCTATTTTGCCAAAAAGAATAAAGATTTTCACCTAAAGAGTTTTTTAATGCAATTCCCATTTCTAAACGATACGGTTGAATTAAATCTAATGGCTTTAAAAGACCATACAATCCAGAAAGAATTCGAAGATGATCTTGAGCAAAATCTAAATCTTTTTGATTAAAAGAATTATTAGCATCTAACCCCGAATAGACCCCTCCATCAAAGGCTAAGATAGCTTGTTTGGCATTTTCTGAATTAAATGGAAGAGACCATCGATCAAATCGTTCCTTATTTAAATCTGCAATTTTTTTGCTGATTTTCATTAAATCTTGCAAATCTTCAGATGATAATTTTTGGGCATGCTTGACTAATTCTGCAGCGCTTTCAAGAAAATCACATTGTGTAAAATCTGGGGTAATACTCTTAGTATTAAAATTTAAAGTTTTGGACGGTGATAATAATGTAATCATACTATTTCTTCTAAATGATCAATCAGTACTTTATCTACTGGAATTGATTCCTGTTTTTTGAAGTTGAATTTAACAAAAGTATGGATAGATTGAAAGGAAGGTTCATCTTCTCCTTTTACAAAAATTCCATGGTGAATATCATAACTTTTCGTTCCAATTCTAGTAATGCGACTTCCAATGTCTAGCTTTGCTGGGTGATGAACTTGTTTGATGTATCGAACTTGCATTGAGGCAAGAAGACCTCCATTG
>JAFMFP010000005.1 GCA_017856055.1 Fidelibacterota bacterium
AACTCAGCAAAAGTAAATCCAAGATAAAATTCTATAAGTAATCGAGAAGTATCTTTAACCCTAGGAGCAATTTTTTTCTGACTAGATGGTCCAGGAAACTCAACATTAAAAAGTTTCTCTCCAGAAACTCCAATTAACGGTAAAAGTGAAATGGTAAAAACAATTATACCTAACCCTCCTATCCATTGAATAAATGAACGCCAGAAAAGCAAGCCTTTTGATAGCGACTCAATATCTACTAATACTGTTGATCCAGTGGTTGTTACCCCTGAAATAGCTTCAAAAAGAGCGTTCGTAAAACTATCAAATTGTCCAGATATGTAAAAAGGCATTGCGCTAAAGACACCGGTAATAACCCAACTTAATACAATCACTAAGAAAATATCTTTATTGTTTAACGATTTGGCTTTGCGAGTGAAAAACCATACAGGCAATACAGCTAATATTGAAAATAAGCTGATCTCAAAAAAAAAGATTCTTGAAGTTTGTAAATACTCGATTACACCTGGAATTAAAAGACTTAATGATAAAAATATTATTAAGATTGATAAAAATCTAAAAGTAGGTCTTAAGCTCATTACTCTTTTTCAAAGATTTTAGTTATTTCTTTGACCATGGATGGATTACAGAAAATTAACACTGAATCATCATCAAGTATCTGGTGGTCTCCAGAAGGAATAACTAAATGACCATTATGATTTACTAAAGCAATAATACATCCATTAGGAAGATTAAGGTTAGATAAAGGAAGTCTTACAGCTTTTGAATTAGATTTTGCATTAATTTGAACAGCTTCCATATTCAATGTACTAAACATTTGAATAACATTTTCTTTTTGATCAATTCTCATATCCTTTAATATAGTATTTACAGTAATTGTATTTTTACTAATAATAGATCCAAGACCCAAGTCTGACATATTGCGAACAAAATCAGGGTTGGTCACATGAATAATCGAATTTTTTGCTTTCAGCTGTTTAGCAATAATTCCCCCTAATAGATTTAGTTGTTGATCCTCAGTTACGGCAATATAAGAATCAATCTCATTAATATTTTCACTTTTTAAAAACTCAATATCTGTAGCATCAGCATTCAAAATCATTGCACTTTCCAGTAAAGTTGCAACTTGAGATGCTTTCTCCTTATTAGATTCTACTAACCTGACTGACATTTCTTTTTCTAGTTCTTGTGCGACCAGTCTTCCAATTTTACTTGCACCAGCAATCATGATTCTTTTTGAAGAGGTTTCGTCAATACCTAATCGATTTAAAAGGTTTTCAAGATTTCCTTTTTTTACAAAAAAATAAACTGAATCTTCAGGTTCAAACTTAAAAGTTGAAGAAGGAATTATAACTTTTTCATTTCTAACAACTGAAACAATTAGAGATTTAAAATCATTACACGATTCATGAAACTCAGCAACTGTCAATCCAACAATTGTTGATTTGTAAGTTATTTTTTTAGAAAATAAAACCGCTTTACCACCTTCAAATTCGTAAAATTTGTCAGCATAGGGATGTCGTACAAGTCGAACAATCTCACTAGCTAAAGTTTTTTCAGGATGAATAACAATATCAACACCAAATCTTTCTGGAAACATTGCTTTTCCATTATGGCTGTAGTCAAAATCTCTTAATCTTGCGACAATTTTTTTACCACCTAAAGAATGAGACTGTAGAGCAGAAATAAGATTTGTTTCATCTTTATCTGTAATGCACATAACATAATCAGCCTCTTGAACATTGGCTTGTTTTAGAATTTCTTCGTCAGATCCATTTCCCTGAATGACACTTACATCCAAATGCTCATTTGCTTTTGCACATTTTAGAGGATCAATATCTATAACAGAAATATCATAATCTAACTCAGACAACGATTTAGCAAGATGAAATCCGACTTCACCTGCTCCAATAATAACAATTTTCATTTTTGTAAATCTATTAACAATTAAATAAAAATCAACCTAAAATCACGTTTTTTTTCGAACAATATTTGCACCTATTTTTGACAATTTATTTTCGATTTTATAATATCCACGATCAATATGATAAATACGATCTATTCTAGTTAACCCCTCTGCGCACAAAGCTGCAATAATTAATGCAGCAGAAGCTCGAATATCCGTTGACATTATCTGTGCGCCTGACAAATTAGATTTACCTCGAATTTTAGCATTATTTTTATCTAGAGTAATCTTACATCCTAAACGATTTAATTCAGGAACATGGGTAAATCGATCAAAATAAATATTTTCTTTTAAATTTGAATTACCATTGATCACACTCATTAAACTCATCCATTGAGCTTGTAAATCAGTAGGAAACCCAGGATATTCATTTGTTTCCAAATCTACTGCATTTAAGATATTTGGATTTGACTTAATTCGTATTGAAGAAGAATTGGTTTCAATCAAAACATTGGTTTGACGTAATTTGTCGATAACTGTTGACAAGTGTTCAATTGCAATATTGTTTAATTGGACTTCCCCGCCTACTGCAGCAGCAGCAATCAAAAAGGTACCTGCCTCAATTCTATCTGGAATAATTTTAATACTTTTATTTGTTGATAATGATTTCACACCTTCAATAACAATTTCATTAGTGCCAATACCAGAAATCTGAGCTCCCATAATATTTAAATAATTGCAAAGCTGTTGAATCTCGGGCTCAGAAGATGCATTATAAATTCTAGTTGTTCCCTTTGCTAAAACAGCTGCCATAACCACATTTCCTGTTGCTCCAACAGAGATTTTTGGAAATGAAATAGTTGAGCCTGTTAATCTTTTGGTTGTAGCATTTAAATATCCATGGTCTCTTTTAAAATTAACACCCAAAAGTTTTAGTCCTTTAATATGAAAGTCAATTGGCCTTGGTCCCCAAGCACAACCCCCAGGATCAGAAATGCGAGCTTCACCAAACTTTGCAATTAATGGACCAAGAACATAGAAAGAAGCTCTCATAGTTTTAACTAACTCATATGGTGCAAAGGGTATATTTAATTTTGAATTATCAATTGATATAGAATTTTCATTTTCAGAAACACTTGCTCCCATTTTTTCTAAAAGTTTTATTATTGTGATTGTATCAGATAATAGAGGAACATTAGTAAATTTCTGAAGGGAATTTTCATTCAAAATTGAAGCAGCGATTAAAGGTAAAACTGCATTTTTAGAACCACTTATTTCAATTTCACCCTTAAGGGTATTTTGACCAATTATTTCAAAATAATCCATTTATGAAATTGTAACGCAATGAGCAACAACATAGTTCCCATCGTGAGAAATACTTAGGCTAGTATTCTCAAGAATTTTTTTTTCAAAGAAAACGTTAGGTTTACCATCTTTATTTGCTAAAATTTCAAAAGACTTAAAATGTTTTGGGTAAGTATTATCACTAAAAGCCTTTTTAAGCGCCTCTTTTGCAGCAAATCTTCCTGAAAAGTATAAAACTTCATCAAATCTTTCTTTTGACTGAACTATCTCATTTTCGGTAAATATTTTTTGAATGAATCTATTTCTATTTTTAGAGTTCAAAATAGAGTGAATTCTGGAAATTTTAACAATATCAATACCAGATTGAATCTTAGTTTTCATTAATTGATTTAACTATATTAATTAATTCATAAATATTATCTGCATCCCAATTGGCTCCTGAATTGTCTACTTCAAACATGGAACCATAACGAGCATAAACCGATTTAATCCCAACAGAATTTGCTCCAGCAACATCTCTTTCCGGCCAATCTCCAATCATAATTGCTTCATCTTTGGTGAGTCCTAGATTTTTTAATGCAATTTCAAAAGGCTTAGGAGATGGTTTTCTTTCACCTGATTCATCTATCGTAATTACTTCATCAAATATATGATGAAGATTCATTTGATGTATTCTCATCCAAGCTTCTCTGCTTGGAGCATCAGTAACAATTGCTAACTTAATTCCCATTTTCATTAATTGATGAAGAGTTTTACGAACTCCAGGGTAAGGTTTTAAATTAGCTTCTTTAGCTCTTCTATATGCGACAATTCCCGCAGCTAGATGCTTATTGTCTACAAATCCAATTTCATTTTCAATAAACTTATTAAAGACTTCTTGATGTTCCCATCCTTCTTTTTCGTAAATAGATTGTATCTTTTTAAAAGAAGCTTCAGGATCAATACTCAAACCAGACTCAACCATTGCATTTAAAGCATTTTTTACAGCCTCACTCTTCATCTTGACAAAATCTAGAAGAGTATTATCTAAATCAAAAAAAACAGCTTTAATCACTGGTCATATTTTTGCGGATTTCGAACTCTGTCAATTTCATATTCAGCCATTTTTCTCCAGTCTCGATCATTTCTAGCTTTTTCAAAGTGGTTAATGGCTAAGTTTTTATTTCCAGAACCATTACAATATTCTGCAATGCCTAATTCAAACCATCCACCGCCGAAATTCTTTTTTAAATCAATGGACTCTTGAGCAGCTGTTTTAGCTTTATCGCACATATTCAATGCATTGTAAGAAGCGGATAGATCAAACCAAATCAGAAATTCTTTTTTATCTAATTTTGCAGCTTGCTCTAAAGCTTCAACAGATTTTTTGTAATCACCCATTTTAGAGTATGTAATACCCATGGCATGATATGCAGAAGAAAAATCAGATTCAATTTTCACAGCATTTTGAAAACTAGTTAAAGCATTTTCAAAGTTTTCTGAATCAAGGTAAATTTCTCCTAAACTCTTATGAGCTTTAGCATATTTACTGTTTAATTTAATCGTTTGCTCAAATGCATTTTTTGCATTATTGATATCTCCATTGTCTTTATAAGCCAGTCCTAAAGCGTACCAACCTTTATCAAAGTTTTTCTTAATATCTAATGCCTTCTTATAATTATCAATTGATGAGGAAATATTGCCCATTCGTTTATATAAAACACCCATTTGAAAATATGCCTGATAAAGCTTAGGATTAATATCAATAACTTGATTATACTTATTCAAAGCTGATTCAAGATTTCCATTTTTATAATCTTGATTGGCTTCATTATATAATCTTTTAGCAACATTTGAAATGGATTTTCTAGAATACTCATGATTGGAATCAATTTTTAAAGCTTCCTTATAAAAACTGACTGCTTTTGAATAATCAGATTTACCTTCATAAGCTTTTCCGGAACCATAAAAAGCATCTGTAAGCTTAGGAACATCTTTGGTTAAGTCAGAAAATCCAGATATAGCATCGTCGAAACGACCATCTTGAAGAGCACGATTTGAATTATTCAGTTTATTCACTAATTCTCTAAGACGTTTTTCTTCTTCTCGATAAATTTGGTTACTATTATCTGCATTAATAGCGGCATTTATCTTTTCACCTGCAAGTTTTAAATCACCGTTTGACAAAGCATTTTGGGATTCCTTAAAAAGGCTATCTGCATTCTGTGAAAAAATGGTAGAAGCTAGTAAAACAATCGATATGTATTTTTTCATAATATTCCTTTTTTTATACTAATATTTTTGTGCCGAAGGCGGGACTTGAACCCACACAGAGTTTCCTCCACTAGCCCCTCAAGCTAGCGTGTCTACCAATTCCACCACTTCGGCATTGATCTTCTAATCAGAAGAAGTGTCAGAAGTAGCTTCAGGAATTAAATCTCCAGAAGGTAGAGCATATTCTTCAACTATATCATTTTCTACAGCATTATTAATAGCATCTTGCTGAATAATTGATGAAGAATTAAGGGTTTTATTACCGCTTAAAGCACCAATCAAAATTGCTAATCCTATAAAAGTTATTCCAAGCCAGGTTGTTAACTTAGTCATAAAATCATTTGCTCCAGTAGAACCTAACATTGAATTTGCGGTTCCACTAAGCATTGAGTTTAATCCCCCTTGGCCTGATTGCATTAAAATAGCAAAAATCAGTAAAACACTCACTAATGTATGTAAGACTATTAAAAATTGCACCATTTTATCCTCAATTATACTAGGCTATTAACCATATTAATTAATTTTTCAAATTTTGATCCAGCACTACCAATTAAAAAACCGTCAAGAAGACTAATATCTGATAGATTACTAATATTTGTTTCATCTACAGATCCTCCATAAAAAAGTTTAATAGCTGAATTTTTTTCGTGAGAATATAAAGCTTTTAATTCACTTTTTATAGTAGAAAGCATATCTGAAATATATTCATTTGATGGAACTGATCCTGTCCCAATTGACCAAATAGGTTCATAAGCAATTGTTAAAGGAATTTGAATATCTAAATTCTTCAAAATAGATAGCTGGGACTTGATTTTCTCTTTACTGATTCCTTCCTCTTTTTCTTTGAGGGTTTCACCTACACACAAAATAGTATTAATTTTTTTGTCGTTACTTATTCGAAGTTTTTTAAGAATCAAATTATCATTCTCTTTATAAAAATCTCTTCTTTCAGAATGTCCAATTATACAAGAATCAACCTCTATGGAAGATAGAGATAAAGACCCAGTATGAGCACCATTTTCAAAAATTGAAAAATCTTGTAAGCCTATTTTAATTGAACTGTTGTTCAAAACATTTTTTACAGAACGAATAGCAGTTGCGCTAGGATAAATTTCTAAATCAATATTATCAAATTGATCTTTTGAGTGATTTAATCTCTCAACAAATTCAATCGATTGTAATTCATTCAAGTATAATTTCCAATTTAGGGCTAATGTTATTCTTTTCATTTTTTATCTAATATATCAATCGCAGGCAGTTTAGTGCCACATAAAAGATGCAATGCAGCTCCACCTCCAGTAGAAATGTGAGAAAATTCACTCAAAAGTGATTTATTATAATTAGTAATTGAGCTAATAGTATCTCCACCTCCTACAATCGATTCAGAATTACTGGAAACAATTGAATCAATTATTTTATTATTTCCTTCAGAAAAATTACTCATTTCAGATACACCCATTGTACCGTTCCAAAATATCGTTTTACTTTTTGAAATTATTGATGAATATAATTCTGCAGTTTCTGGGCCGATATCAGCAATAATCATATTATCTTCTATTTGATTTGTTTTTACTGTAAAGGCTTTTTCATTAATCAAATTATTAAGTGGTCCAGTAGAGTCTAAAGGAAGATGAATTTTGGTTTTAGATTTTTTTGCATTGTCTAAAATCTTTTGCGCATTCTCAATTTTATCGTTTTCAAACAATGATTTCCCAATATTTATACCTTTTGAAGCAAGGAAAGTGTTTGCCATTGCACCACCTATAAGAATATCATCTGCAATATCTATGAAATTATTAATAACATCAATCTTAGTACCAATTTTAGCGCCACCAATTACCAATGTTAGGGGTTTTAAAGGATTTTTTAATGATTCTGATAAATAGTGTAACTCCTTCTCAATTAATAAGCCTATTCCTTTAACATTAAAATGTTCAGTAATTGCGCTATTTGATGCATGTAAGCGATGCGCTAGACCAAATGCATCATTAATATAAATTGAACCATGGTTGGATAGTTTTGAAGAAAATTTAGGATCATTCAACTCTTCTTCTTTATAAAAACGTAAATTTTCTAAAAGATGAATTTCGCCATCTTTTAAACTTCTTGAAACCTCAATCGCATCATCGCTAATACAATCGTGAGAAAACTTAATTGGCATTTCAAGAATTTCTGCTAACTTTTCTCCAACTGGAATTAAAGACATACTATTGTCTACTATACCATTTGGTCTACCCAAATGAGACATTAGAACTAACTTTGCTCCCTGCTCAAGACAAAATTTTATAGTAGGAATTGATTGCTGAATTCTAAAATCATCAAGAATTCTTTCATTTTCAATTGGAACATTAAAGTCAAAACGAATTAAAACAGTCCTTCCAAAATTATTTTTTGGAGACTGAAAGTCAATAGTATTTAATTTTCGCAGCATCTAGCGATAAAAAATACAGAATTTTTTAGACAATACCTTGATGAATCATTGAATCTGCAACACGTACAAATCCTCCGATATTTGCTCCATCAACATAGTTAACAAAATCGCTAGAACTTCCATATCGAATACATGTTTGATGAATGTTCTTCATGATAGATTTAAGGAGTACATCTACTTCTTCTCTTTGCAATGGAACTCTAGTGCTATTTTGACTCATTTCTATTCCTGAAACAGCTACACCACCAGCATTAGCAGCTTTTCCGGGTCCAAAAAGTATTTTATGATTTAAGAAATGATGTACTGCTTCCTTTGTAGAAGGCATATTCGCTCCTTCAGCGACTAGGATACAACCATTCGAAGTCAATTGCTCTGCATCATTTTCATCTAATTCATTTTGAGTTGCGCATGGCAGAGCTATATCACACTTAACTTCCCATGGTCTCTTACCCTCAACAAATTTTGTATTAAATTTATCTGCATATTCAGAAATTCTAGCTGAACGATTTTCTTTAAGTTTCATTACAAATTCTAATTTTTCTTGAGAAATCCCTTCAGGATCATAAATATATCCACTAGAATCTGACAAAGTAACAACTTTACCACCCATCTCTATAACTTTTTCACAAGCATATTGAGAAACGTTACCTGATCCAGAAATAGCTACAGTCATTCCTTTGATTGATTTCTTATGATAACTCAACATTTCATCAACAAAGTAAACTAAACCATAACCAGTCGCTTCAGGACGCAGTAGACTTCCTCCCCATAATGGGTTTTTACCAGTTAAAACGCCTGTAAAATTATTCTGCAATTTCTTATACTGTCCAAACATATAACCAATTTCTTTTCCTCCAACACCTATATCACCAGCTGGTACATCAGTATCACTTCCTATATGGCGATATAATTCATTCATAAAAGATTGACAAAAAGCCATAATTTCTCGATCTGACTTTCCTTTTGGATCAAAATCAGCTCCTCCTTTTCCTCCACCCATACTTAGGCCAGTAAGGCTATTCTTAAAGATTTGCTCAAAAGCTAAGAATTTTAAAACACCAAGGTTTACAGAAGGGTGAAAACGAAGTCCGCCTTTATAGGGTCCAATTGCTGAACTAAACTGGATTCTATAGCCAGTATTTACATTAACTTCACCATTGTCAGCAACCCAGGGCACTCTAAAAATCATTATTCTCTCAGGAACAATTATTCTATCTAAAATATTTGAATCTATATAATTTTGATTTTGGTGAGAAAAATCCCAGATTGAGTTTATCACTTCATCAACTGCTTGAATGAATTCTTTTTCATTTGAATATTTAGCGTCAACTTTTTTCAAAAAATCTTCTTTAGAATTGTATTTCATTTCCTTACCTTTCACTAATTTTTAAGCGCATAATATTACAAAAAAACACTTAAAATAATATATAAAATAATTAATTTTTAAACATGGCGGAGTAGCTCAGTTGGTTAGAGCAGCGGAATCATAATCCGAAGGTCGTGAGTTCAAATCTCTCCTCCGCTACAAATTTATTTCATTACTAACTTTATTCAAAACTTCAATTTCCTTTTCACTTAAAATTTCAGTGAAGTATTTATTGGAAAATAGTTTATTATATCTTCTGTCATGCTGTTTTCTAAATTTAGGTTGAAAATTCTTAGATTTTTTATTCATAACATTGTTCACAACTCTATCAATTACTAAATCATCCACACTCAAATCCAAAAATGAATATAGGTTTTTGACTTCTTTCATAGGATTTTTAATAAAATTGTTCTGATAAAAAATGTGAACATTTTTATTATCTTTTATTATTTCCAATATTTTTTTAAAAATTTGATTAAAATGAATACAACCTAAAACTTCCTTTGAAATTTCTTCATCTATTTCTAATAATCTGATTTCAATTCCAATGTTTTTAAAATCGTCGCAAACCTCATTTGCTTCAGAAAAAATCCACCCCATTCTTTTAAAGCTTGATGCTAAAGGAAGTAAAGGTCTTTCAGTAATAATCACTTTGTAAAATTGCGAAAGAAATATAGATGAGAAAATTAAAAAAGGATCTTTTATAACCAATTGCTTATTAGCTGAAAACCTAAATTTTTTGAATGAAAAAGAAGATGAATTTCCAATGATTATTTTTATAAATTTTTTAATTAATGAATCGTTTAGTTTTATTCCCGTTTTGAATTTACTTTTACCATCTAAAAGTTCATTTAATATGTTGAGAAACTCTATTTCATCGATATTAGAATGTGGAATTAGGTAATTTTTTTTTAGAGATTCTATTCCTTGATTAAAATGAAATGGCTCGTAAATTACCTGGAAATTTTTTATAGTACCAAGCAAATTTCCAACTAAAGTAGTTCCACTTCTTGGAATTCCAGAAATAAATATCGGATTAGTAGTTTTATACTTATTTTTACTCATATTATGCAAAATTTAATCTCAAAAGAAAAAAAATATGATAAGATATTAAAACTTATTAAGTCCAATTTAAGCAATTATAAATCTGATTATAAGCAAGCAAAGTCTTACAATCATTCATTGATAAATTATTCATTAGATATTCTTTATAATAAATTCCCAGATTGGATTTTTTGCGGCATATATAAAAAAATTGATGGAGAATTAACTATTGATCTATACCATTCTGACAAAATCCCTTGTAGCCCCATAAGTTTTGAAGGTGTTTGCGGACAATCAATCCAGAAAAATTCTATTTTTAACGTACCAGATGTAGATAAATTTCCTGGACATATAGTTTGCGATAATAATTCAAAATCTGAACTTTGTATTCCATTTAAAATTGATGATATTGTCTATGTTCTTGATATTGACTCATGTAAGTCAAATGATTTTGATAAAACAGATGAGATAAATCTTTTAGAAATTATCAAAATCTGGAGTTGAACTAATTATCAACTACTGTTTTCTCAGTAGAAGTATCTGAAGTTGAAGAATCAGTGACAGGAACATCCAAAGAAGATTTATCGACAAATTCTATTAAAGCCATTTTTGCAGCATCATTAACTCTTGATTTGATTTTAATAATCCTAGTGTATCCACCATTTCTTTCAGAAAATGCTGGACCAATATTACTAAATAATTCAGCTACAGCTTTTTGATTGTTAATTTTACTTAAAACAGTTCTTCTATTATGCAAAGTAGGATTTTTTGATTTAGTGACCATTGGCTCTATAAATTTTCTAAGTTCAACCGCCTTTGCATGAGTTGTACGAATTCTTTTATGTTCAATCAAAGAGCAAGCTAAATTAGAAATCATTGCATTGCGATGATCGCGATCTCTTCCAAATTTTTTAGATGATATTCTTTTTCTCATTTATACTTCTTCTTCAGTGTAGGGATTAGTGTCCATTCCAAATCGTAGACCCATTCCTTCAAGTTTTTCAATAAGTTCGTTTAATGATTTTCTACCAAAATTTTTATATTCTAACATTTCAGCTTCATCTTTCTCAACTAATTCACCAATTAAAGTAATACCTGCAGCTTCTAAGCAATTATGGCTTCTGACTGATAATTCCATTTCGTCAATTGAAGACTGTAAAAGCTTTCTTATTTGAAGAATTTCTTCACTTACAGGTTTATCTACTTCTAGAACTGAGGGATTAGAAATTGAGTTAATAATATTAAAATGTTCAGCAAGTACAGATGAACAATAACTAACTGCATCAACTGGTGAGATAGAACCATCGGTAGAAACATCTAAAGATAACATTTCAGTATCTTCTTTAGCGCCGGGTAATGCTGTTACATTAAAAGATACTTTGGTTACAGGATTAAAAATACTATCTATTGGAATCATTCCAACAGGAGAATTATTAAGTTTATTCTCATCGCTAGATTTATACCCTACCCCAATACCTAATCTTAATTCAATTTCCAAAGAAGTTCCTGCTGAAATATCAGTAATATAATGATCAGGATTTAAAATAGTAAAATCACTACTAGCAGCTTGTATATCTGCAGCTGTAAAAGTTTTTTTACCTTTAATTTTCAGAAAAACAGGTTCAACTGAACTTTCAAATAATTTAAATCTTACACCTTTAAGATTCATAATAATATCTGCAACATCTTCTTTAACGCCATCAATAGTTGAAAATTCATGTAATGCACCTTCGATTTTAATATTTGTGATAGCAGAACCGGGAACAGCAGTTAATAGTGCTCTTCTAAGTGAGTTACCAATCGTAATTCCATAACCTCTATTTAGTGGTTTGATAGTGAAATTACTTGAATTGGTTCCAGTTGAATTTTCATTAATTTTAAATTTTAAATCATTGCCCATAATATATCTTTCCTTTATTACCTTGAATAATATTCAACTACTAATTGTTCATTTATTGTCATATCAATTTCAGATCTCTCAGGTAAACTAACTAAAGTACCTTCCATTTTTGCTTTATCTAGAGATAACCAAGAAGTATTTAGATCACCTTTAATCATTTTTATTGAATTTAAAATGATATCAATTTTTTTACTTTTCTCTCTTACCTGCACAATATCTCCAGGTTTCATTCTGTAAGATGCAATATTCACTTTTTTGTTATTTACTAGAAAATGGCCATGGCTGACTAATTGACGAGCTGATGGTCTAGAAGGTGCAAAACCAAGCTTAAAAACAATGTTATCTAGTCTTGTCTCAAGCATAAGTAAAAGATTTAAACCTGTTTCACCTTTCATTTGAGATGCTTTTTTAAAATAAATACGGAATTGTTTCTCCAACATTCCATAAGTGAATTTAATTTTTTGTTTCTCTTGAAGTTGAGTTGAATAAGTAGAAAGACGTTTACCTGTCTTTCCATGCTGACCAGGACCATAACCCTTTTTCGATAATAATTTATCAAACTTTGGATTTCCAAAAATATTAGTGCCTAGCTTTCTAACTAATTTACCCTTTGGTGTACTTAATTTTGCCATTATATCCTTTATACTCTTCTTTGTTTCTTAGGTCTACAACCATTATGTGGAAGTGGAGTAACATCTGAAATAGAAGTTACATGCAACCCAGCGGTTGATAATGCACGAATAGCAGATTCTCTTCCTGCACCTGGTCCTTTAACACGGACTGATACAGTAGAAAGTCCCATACTAACAACTTCAGATGCTACTTTTTCAGATGCAACTGTTGCAGCATAAGCTGTATTCTTTCTTGAACCTTTAAATCCAGCTTTTCCTGCAGTTGCCCAAGCGATTACGTTTCCGTATTCATCAGTAACTGTAATATTAGTATTGTTAAAAGTAGCCTTTATATGAACAATGCCATTAGGGCTTATTTTTTTCTTACTTTTTTTTGCTACTCTATTTCTAACTGCCATTGTTATTTCCTACCTAAAGAAATTGTTGTTTTTTTACCAGAACGTCTTGTTCTAGAGTTTGTTTTAGTTCTTTGTCCTCTTGCAGGAAGAGACTTACGATGTCTTAAGCCACGATAGCTTCCGATATCTTGTAATCGCTTCATATTTTTTAGGTTTTCACTTCTTAATTCACCTTCAACAAGAATTTTTAAATCTAAAATTGTTTTTCTTAAAGCATCTTCCTGAGCACTTGAAAGATCCGAAACCCTTAAATCAGGGTCAACTTTTGATAGTTCACAGATTTGTAAGGCTGTATGAAGACCTATACCATGAACATATCTTAATGAATATGCCAATTTTTTATTCTTTGGAATATCAACTCCAGCGATTCTAGCCATGCTTAACCTTGCCTCTGTTTATTTCTTGGGTTTTTCTTATTAATAACATAGACCTTACCTTTACGTTTAACAATAATACAATCTCGTGTTCTTTTTTTAATTGATGCTCTTACTTTCATAATTAATGTCTAAATGTTATTCTTCCTCTAGTTAAATCATATGGTGAAAGTTCCAAATCAACTTTATCTCCAGGTAGCATTTTAATAAAATGCATTCTCATTTTACCACTTACCTCAGCTAGAACTTCATGTTCTTTCCCTCCAATATTCATCAAAACTCTAAATCTTGATCCAGGAAGAGCTTCCTTTATTGTACCTTCTACTGATATTGGTTCTTGTTTTGCCATATTAATTCTTCGTTAAAATTCTGGGTTGAAAGTTAGTAATAAGAACTGAATGTTCAAAGTGTGCACTTGGAGATCCATCTTTTGTTTTAACTGTCCATCCATCTTCCATTGTATAAATATCTTTTTTACCTAAATTAACCATTGGTTCTATAGCTAAACACATACCTTCTACAAGAACAGTATCTAAACTAAAAGTTCTCGGAACAGAAAAATTTGGTATTTGTGGCTCTAAATGAAGCTGTTTACCAATTCCGTGCCCTACAAGCTCTCTAACAACTGAAAAACCATTAGATTCTACAAATTTTTGGATAGAATCACTGATATCAAAAACTTTATTGCCTGGAACAGCTTTTTCTATTCCAATCTCAAGAGCTTTCTTTGTCACTTCTAACAATTTTTGTTTTTCATTAGAAATTTTTCCTACAGGAAAGGTTCTAGCTGAATCACTGTAATAATCATTTTTTAAAACACCGCAATCAATGCTAACAATTTGACCTTCTTCTAAAAATATATTTTGTGGAATACCGTGAACTACTTCATCATCAATGGAAATGCATAACGTAGATGGAAAATTATTATATCCCTTAAAAGCTGGAATACCCCCCTTAGAAAGAATATAGTCTTCAGCAATGGAGTCAAGGTTCAAAACGGATTCTCCAGGAATAACAAATTTTTCAATATGATCTAAGGTATCACAAAGAATCTGACAACTCTCACTCATAGCTTGCACTTCAGCGTTATTATTAATATCCACCATTATCTTCTCGCCTTTACACGACCTTTATTAAGGAATCCTTCATAATGTCTAGATAAAAGGTGATTCTCAATTTGACTTAAAGTATCTAAACCAACACCAACCACAATTAACAAACTTGTACCACCAAAAAATGATGCATACGCATAATCCAATCCAAACTGGGTTAAGAAATATGGCATAAGAGCAATGAAACCAAGAAATATAGCGCCAGGAAGAGTAACCTTAGTTAAAATATTCTCGATAAACTCTGCAGTCTTCTTACCTGGTTTCACACCAGGAATAAATCCACCTTGCTGTTTCAAAGTAGAAGAAACTTGATTTGGATCAAATTGTAGTGCAGTATAAAAATATGTAAAAAATATAATTAATAGTGCAAAACAAACATTTGAAAACCAATGATCCATAGCAAACCAAGACATAAAGTTCGACTGGGTAGCATCTTGACCGAAGAATGTTGCAATTGTTCCAGGAATAAGAAGAATTGACTGAGCAAAAATAATTGGAATCACCCCAGCGGTATTAATTTTAAGTGGAAGGTAAGTATTCTGTCCACCATATACTTTTCTTCCAATAATTCTTCTAGCATATTGAATTGGTACTTTTCGAATCCCTTGTTGAACAAGAACAATTAGCATTACCAAAAAGAAAAATAAAATCATAAGAGCAAATTCTGACAAAATTCCTCTAACTCCTTGTTGAAAATAAGATATTTCAGAAATAACAACATTTGGAAAAGCAGCTAAAATACCTGCCATAATTATTAGAGAAATACCATTCCCTATTCCATTTTCAGTAATTTTTTCTCCTAACCATAGTAAAAGCATTGTACCAGTGGTAATAGATACAATTGCTGTAAATCTAAAGAGGAATCCAGGATTAATAACAATTCCATAACTCTCTAATAAATACGCAATACCAATAGATTGTATCATTGCTAAAATTACTGTACCGTATCTTATTATTTGATTAATCTTAGCACGACCACTTTCTCCTTCTTGCGATAAGCGTTGAAAGTAGGGTAATGTTGTTTGCAGAATTTGAACAATAATTGATACAGATATGTATGGCATTATTCCAAGACCAAAGATTGCAGCCTGACTAAATGCTCCACCAGTAAAAAGATTATATAATCCAAAAAAAGTGTTACTTAATGATTCCATTGTTTGACGCAGAGCGTCTGGATTAATACCAGGAATTGGTACTTGCGATCCAAGCCTTACAACAATAAGTATACCAATAGTAAATAAAATTTTACTTCTTAATTCAGGAATACTAAAAATATTTTTAATTTTCTGAATCATAGAATATTAACCTTACCACCAGCTTTTTCAATTTTTTCTTTAGCAGATTTACTAAATGAGGAAGCTGTAATATTGATTTCTTTGGAAATCTCGCCATTACCTAAAATTTTAACAGCTGAAAAACTAGAAGAAATCAAACCTTCTTTTGCCAAAACTTCTAAATCAATGTTTTTAACTTTGATTTTTGATAGTTGAGAAAGATTTACAATCTCAAAAGAAGTTTCAAAATTTTTATTATTAAAACCTCTCATTGGAAGTCTACGATGTAATGGCATTTGACCACCTTCAAACCAATAACGGTGCTTAAATCCACTTCTTTGACCTCCACCTTTGTGTCCACGTCCTGAGGTAGCTCCTAAACCAGAGCCACTTCCTCTTCCAACTCTTTTAGTGGATTTTACTGAATTTGTAGGTTTTGCAATTTTCATAAATTATTTTACCTCCTCGACCTTGATGAGATAGTCAATTTTGTTAAGCATTCCAGCAATTGAATCATTAAGTTCAAGAATAACTGATTTATTCATTTTAGTTAAACCTAAAGCATCAAGAGTTGCTTTAGCTTTAACAGAATACCCAATTCTACTTTTGATTTGTGTTACTTTTACTTTCTTTTTAGCCATTTTAAATCTCAAAAAATGTTTTGGGTGTTCTACCTCTTTTTTTCGCAACTTTCCTTACGTCTTGCAAGCTGTTAAGAGCATTCATTGTAGCCTTCGCGACATTCATTGCATTATTTGATCCCAACACTTTAGAATAAATATTATTAACTCCAACTTGCTCCATAATTAATCTAACAGATGATCCCGCAATAATTCCTGTTCCGTAAGGAGCAGGTTTCAATAACACCTTACTTGCACCATGTTTACCGATTACCTCATGTGGGATGGTATAATTGATGACTGGAATTTTAACTAGATTTTGCTTTGCATCATCCTTTGCTTTAGATATAGATACTAAAACTTCAGTTGCCTTTCCAGATCCTATTCCAACATATGATTTTCCATCACCAATAACAACTAATGAGGAAAAGCTAAATCTTTTACCTCTAGAATTAACTTTAGCAACTCTATTAATTCTTATAACTGATTCTTCTCTAAGATCTAATTCTGAATGATTAATTATTGCCATCTATTCTCCTAAAAATTTAATCCACCCTCTCTTGAGGAATCTGCAAGAGATTTAATTCTTCCATGATATCTAAATCCATTTCTATCAAAATAGACTTGATCAATTTTAAGTTTTTTCGCTCTTTCTGATAATAATTTTCCAACCATAGAAGCAATTTCAGTTTTGTTTTTCTTTTGATTGGCAAAAGATTTTTCTTTAGAAGAAGCAGAAACCATTGTTTTTTGATTAAAATCGTCAATTATTTGTGCTTCAATATGTTTTGCACTTTTAAAAACACACAATCTTAGTTTTCCATCTACTGGAAAAGCAACTTTTGAACGCCTTCTTCTTCTATTATATTGAATTTTTTTTATTTCTAAAGCTTTCATTAATCTTTACCACCGACTTTCTTACCTTGTTTAGAGCGAACAAACTCGCCTTTATAGCGAATTCCTTTCCCTTTGTAGGGCTCTGGTTTTTTGAGAGAGCGAACCTTAGCTGCAAATTGACCAACAATTTGTTTATTAATACCTTTAATTTCGACCTCATTCTTTTGAACAGAGACTTCAATTCCATCTGGTAAATCAATTGCAATATCATGAGAGAATCCTAATTGTAATACTAATCTATTATTCTCAGTTCTTGCAGCATATCCAATACCTTGAATTTGAAGAACTTTTGAAAATCCATCATTAACACCGTTGATTGCATTTGAAATTAATTGACGTATTGTTCCATGCATAGCTCTTAACATTTTGTCATCATTTGATCTAGAGACCGAAAGGGAGTTTTCAGAAATATTAATTGCTATACCATCAAATAAATTGACTTTCATTTCTCCTTTAGGACCTGAAATGGTTAAAAGGTTGGGAGAATCAGAAATTTTAACTGAATCTGGAATTGTGATTGTTCTTTTTCCTACTCTAGACATAACTTAATAAATGTTGCAGAGCAACTCTCCTCCAATTTTTAATTCTCTTGCTACTTTACTGCTAAGTACTCCTTTTGATGTTGAAATAATACTGATTCCAAGACCATTTAGAACTCGAGGAATTTCAGAACATCCAACATAAACCCTTTTCCCAGGTTTACTTATTTTTTGAATTGAAGTAATAGCTGGATTACTATTTTCATAACGAAGATAAATTCTAATATCTTCTTTATTAGAATCTTTCTTAACGAAAACGAAATTATCTATATATCCTTCCTCTTTAAGAACTAAAGAAATTCTTTTCTTAAGAATAGATGAAGGTACATCAATCCATCTCTTATTAGATGAGTAACCATTTCTAATTCTAGTACAAAAATCTGCTATTGGATCTGTCATTGACATAAAATAATCTCCTTACCAACTTGCCTTTGTTACTCCGGGCAAATCGCCTTTGAGAGCGAGCTCACGGAATGTAATTCTTGAAATACCAAATCTTCTCATATAACCTTTTGGTCTACCTGAAACAACACATCTATTAGTTAATCTAATAGCACTAGTACTTCTTGGAAGTTTCTGTAACTTTGCTTGCGCTGCAAACTTTTCATCATCTGAGGCGTTAGGATTTTTGATGATTTCTCTTAACTCTTTTCTTATTAAAAAGTATCTATCTACTTTTTTTTGAAGATGAAATTCTCTTACCATTTTAGATTTTTTAGCCATTAATATCCTCGTTTGAATTGTCTTCTTTTTTAATTATTTCACGAATAGGTAGCCCCATAGAGCGTAGTAGCTCATAACACTCTTCATTGTTTTTGGAAGAAGTTGTAATAACAACATCCATACCTCTTAATGAATCAACTTTATCATAATCAATTTCAGGAAAAACAATTTGTTCTTTGATCCCAAAACTATAATTGCCAAACCCATCAAAAGACTTATTTGACAAACCTCTAAAATCTCTAGTTCTTGGTAAGGCAATTGCACATAATCTTTCTAAAAATTCATACATCAAATTTTTACGTAAAGTCACCTTACAACCCACTGGGAAACCTTTTCTAACCTTAAAATTAGAAACATCTTTCTTTGCTTTAGTTATAATAGGTTTCTGTCCAGTAATCAAAAGAAGTTCCTCTAGAGCACTTTGAAGAGATTTTTGATTTGTCTTCGCATCGCCAATACCCATATTTAGAGTAACTTTTTCAATTTTTGGAGCTTGCATTATAGATGAAAAACCAAATTTTTTAATTAAATAAGGTCTGACTTCTTCAAAATATTTTTTCTTATAATTTGGGTTATACATTTATTTAAATCTCTTTACCAGTTTTCTTTGAAATTCTAACTTTACTTTTATCATTCAGGATTTTAAATCCAACTCGAGCGGCTTTATCACCATCAAGAACCATTAGATTTGATATATGCAATGATCGTTCTCTCTCTGTGAATCCTCCTTTGGGATTTTCCTGAGATGGTCTTAAAGTTCTTTTTGTTAAAGCAACACCTTCAACAACTGCTCTTTGAGAAACCGGAAAAACTTTTAAAACTTTTCCAGACATACCCTTGAAGTTTCCAGAAATCACTTTAACGATCATATCTTTTCTAATTTTCATTATAATACCTCTGGTGCCATTGAAATGATTTTCATATAACCACCCTCTCTTAATTCTCTAGCTACTGGACCAAAAATTCTAGTACCTTTAGGTTCATTATTGCTGTTTAAGATTACAGCAGCATTTTCATCAAATCTAATGTATGAACCATCCCTTCTTCTGTATTCTTTTTTAACTCGAACAACAACAGCACGAGCAACTTCTCCTTTTTTAACCATGCCTCCTGGAGTGGCTGATTTAACAGCTACAACTATAATATCACCAATAGAAGCGTATCTTTTTTTTGATCCCCCTAAAACTTTAAAACACATCACAACTTTTGCTCCAGAGTTATCAGCTACTTTTAATCTAGTTTCTTGTTGAATCACTTTATTTCTCGCCTATTAATAATTTTGAAGCACGCCATCTTTTTGTCTTACTCAATGGTCTAGAAGAAATTAATTGAACTGTGTCACCCACTTTAAATGAATTATTTTCATCATGAGCATAATATTTTTTAGATCTCTTGATATATTTCTTGTAAAGTTTGTGTTGAATAGTTTTTTCAACACTTACGACAATGGTTTTATCCATAGAGCAAGAAATAACTTTTCCGATTATCTTTGTATTTTTATCCATTTGGTTCTTCCATATCATCTAATTGTGACAAAATTGTTAAAATTTTTGCATTTTCTTTCTTTACATCATTAATAACTTTATAATCTTCAAGCTGCTGAATTGACTTTTGAAAACGATACTTCTGTAGTGATTCACTATTCTCTAAAAGTTTAGCTCTTAAATCTTTAGAACTCATTTTTCTTAGGTCGTTAATTTTCATCTAAACCTCTTCTTGCAACAAGTTTTGTTTTAATAGCTAATTTATTACCAGCAATTCTGAAAGCCTCTTGTGCAACTTCTCTAGAAATTCCTTCGACTTCAAAAAGTATTCTACCTGGCTTTACATTAGCCACCCAATACTCTGGTGAACCTTTACCTTTACCCATTCTAGTTTCTAATGGTTTTTTGGTGATTGGTTTATCTGGGAAAATACGAATCCACATTTTTCCAATTTTTCTTACTCTTCTTGAAATTGAAATTCTGGTCGCTTCAATTTGTCTAGCTGTAATCCATCCTGGTTCTAAAGCTTTCAAACCATAACTACCAAAACTAACTTCAGTTCCACCTTTGGCCATTCCACGTCTATGACCACGATGTACTCTTCTGTATTTAATCTTTCTTGGTTCTAGCATCATTTTTCAGTCCTTGTAAAACCATTACAAATCCAAACTTTAATTCCAATAATTCCATATGCAGTATGAGCTTCAACTAAAGCATAATCGATATCAGCTCGAATGGTATGCAATGGAACTCTTCCTTGCATAAATCTCTCTGATCGTGCAATTTCTACTCCACCTAATCTTCCAGAAATATTAATTCTAATACCTTCAGCACCCATTCTCATTGTTGATTGCATTGCCTTATTTAATACTCTTCTATATGCCATCTTCTTAACTAATTGAGCAGCAATATTTTGACCTACAAGTTCAGCATTTAGCTCTGGTCTTTTTACTTCATTAATATTTAATTGAATGTCTTGATTGTTACATAAAGCAGTTAATTCTTTTTTAATTTTGGCTACTTCTTCACCACCTTTACCAATGACAATTCCAGGTCTAGCAGTGTTAATATTAATAGTTATAGCTTTAGAAGTTCTTTCTATTATAACTGAAGCAACTGAGGCATCCTTTAATCTGTTCTTCAAATATTTTCTTATTCTAATATCTTCAGCTAAGTCAGAAGCATAAGCATTCTTCTTTGGAAACCAATTTGATGACCAATTTTTAGTTACTTCTAATCTTAATCCTATTGGATGTGTCTTTTGTCCCATTAATTAACCTATAATTACTTTTAAATGACTAGTTCTCTTTCTAATTCTTGTAGCTCTACCTTGAGCTCTTGGTCTAAATCTTTTTAATGCTGGACCTTCATCAACAGTAATTGTTTTAACAACTAGTGTATTTATATCTTTATCAAAATCATCAGAAGAATTGGCATTAGCAACGGCAGATGATAAAGTTTTAAAGATAACATAAGCACCTTTTTCATCCATAAACTGTAAAGAAGTGAGGGCTTTATTAACATTTAAACCTCTGATAACATTAGCTACTTTTCTGAGCTTTTTAGGGGCTAACCTTAAGTTTTTAGATTGAGATATAAATTCCATACTTACTTCTTCTTTCTATCCCCTGAATGCATTCTAAAAGTTCTAGTTGGAGAAAATTCACCCAACTTATGACCAACCATATTTTCAGTTACAAATACTGGAATAAATTTATTTCCATTATGTACGGCAAAAGTATGACCTACAAAATCTGGAATAATAATTGATTGTCGAGCCCAAGTTTTGATTACAGTCTTATTTGAAGATTCATTCATCTTTTCTACTTTTTTCATCAATTTAATATCGACGTGAGGTCCTTTTCTAATAGATCGAGACATTATTTATTTCTCCTTTTAACTATCATAGAATTAGATTTTTTCTTCTTTTTTCTTGTTTTAAAACCTTTAGTAGGAATACCAGTTGGAGATACAGGATGACGTCCACCAGAAGTTTTACCTTCTCCACCTCCATGAGGGTGATCTACTGGGTTCATCGCTACGCCTCGAACTTTAGGTCTTTTACCTAGCCATCTAGATCTACCGGCTTTACCAGAACTAACCAACTCATGTTGTTTGTTTCCAACTACACCGATAGTAGCTAAACAATTTTCTTGAACCATGCGAACTTCACCAGATGGCATTTTTAATGTAACTAATCCTTCATCATGAGCCATAACTTGAACACCGGCACCTGCACTTCTAGCCATTTGAGCACCTTTTCCAGGATAAAGTTCAACATTATGAACAAATTGACCTGATGGAATATGTTTTAATTGCATACAATTACCATTTTTTAAAGCTACCTGTTCTCCTGAAAGAATAATATCGCCTACTTTTAATCCATCTGGTTGAATAATATATCTTTTTTCACCATCAACATAGTGAATAAGAGCAATGAAAGAACTTCTATTTGGATCATACTCAATAGTTGCTACTCTACCTTCGATATTAAATTTGTCGCGCTTAAAATCAATAAGACGATAAGATCTTTTATGACCTCCGCCTCTTCTTCTTGAAGTAATTCTTCCTTTATTATTTCTTCCACCAGTCTTTGTAAGCTTACGTACTAATGATTTTTCTGGTTTATCAGTAGTAATCTCTGAAAAATCAGGTCTAGAAGCAAATCTAGCTGCTGGTGTAACTGGTTTTAATTGTCTAATTCCCATAATTCTTATACGCTAAACAAATCTATAGTATATCCTTCTACAAGAGTAACAATAGCTCTTCTCTTCATTTTTGATGAACCAGAAGTTCTAATTGTTCTTCCTCCACTTTTAACGGTCATTTGTTTCATTTTACCTTTTTTATTGCTAATAGCAACTTTTGAAACTTTAACATTAAATTTTTTCTCTACAGCTGACTTTACATCAATTTTGTTAACATCAACTGGCACCTCAAATGCATATTTTCTTTGAGCATCTTGAAGAAATGTCATTTTTTCTGTAACAATTGGTCTTATTAAAATTTTTGAAAAATGAATATTCATTAGTTTTTATCTCCAAATCTCTCATTTAATAAATTCAAACCTTCAGTATCAATAATAATAGCTTGACAATCCATTAAATCAATAATTGAACACGAACTAGCTTTAACTACTCTTACGTTTTTAACATTTCTGCTTGAAAATAAGAGATTATCACCTATAATTGATGTTATAATAGTTAATTTTTTGTTTTCCAGTTCATATTTCTTTAAAAAGTTGACAAAATCTTTAGTTTTATTAGAATCAATTGAAATGGATTCCACAATTTTAAATTTTTCTTCTTTAACTAAATCTGATAAAACACATTTAAAAGCTAATTTTTTAATTTTTGAATTAACCTTCTTAAAATAGTATCGAGGGGATGGACCAAAAATAACACCTCCACCTCTCATTAGTGGAGATCTACTTGTACCTTGTCTAGCATTTCCTGTTCCTTTTTGACGGAATGGTTTTTTACCTCCACCTGATACCAGAGAACGATTTTTAGATGAACTAGTACCTTGTCTATTATTAATAAGTTCAGCGTTCACAGTTTGATAAACAGCCTGTTCATTCATTGGGACTTTAAATAATGCATCATTTAAAGTAAAATCTTTGTTGGTATCTATAGATTTAAGTTTCATTATTTTTTCAGAATATAAATTGTTGAATTATTTGATCCAGGGATGGCACCTTTTATATATAATACATTATTATCTCTATCAATATCCATAATAACAAGATTTTTAACGGTTACATAATCTGAACCCTTTCTTCCAGCCATTCTCATTCCTCTAAAAACTCGTGAAGGGTCTGAAGATTGACCAATAGAACCAGGGGCTCTTTCAGTATGTTTATTACCATGAGTTGCATCTGATCTACTAAAATTATGACGTTTGATAGTACCAGCAAATCCTTTACCCTTAGAAATTGATTTAATATTAATTACTTCACCAATATTAAACATTGAGGAATCAAATTGTTGACCAATTTGATAATCAAAATCATCGAGAGATTTAAATTCTGCAATAGTCGAAGCACTTTTAAGATTTGCCTTATTTAAATGTCCTTGCATAGGTTTATTAATTCTTCTCAATGATTTAGTACCAAATGCTAATTGTATTGCTTCGTATCCATCTTTTTCTGAAGTCTTAATTTGAGAAACAGTACACGGTCCAGCACTAACTAAAGTAACTGGAATCAAATGTCCATTGTCATTAAACATTTGAGTCATTTTTATTTTTTTACCAATTAAACCGTACATTATTTATCCTCTAATCTCAATATCAACACCTGAAGGAAGATCAAGTTTCATTAAAGATTCAACTGTCTTTGGGGTAGAATTGACAATGTCAACTACCCTTTTGTGAATTTTTGTTTGAAATTGTTCTCTAGATTTTTTGTCAATAAATGGAGACCTGAGAACAGTATAGACTGTTTTCTTCGTTGGTAAAGGTATTGGCCCTGAAATAATAGCACCAGTAGATTTAGCAGTACGAATAATTTTTTCTGCAGACTTATCTAAAAGCTTGTGATCAAAAGCTTTCAAAGAAATACGTATTAAGTCTTGACTCATTAATTTGACTCCTCATTATTAGACTTAGATTTCATTAACTTATCTTCAACAGAAGATGGAACTTTTGCATATTCTTGGAAATCCATGTAGAAATTTGCACGACCTTGAGAAATAGATCTTAAATCAGTTGCATATCCGAACATTTCACTCAAAGGTACAGCCGCTTTAACAAGCTGATTAGAACCTTGTTGCTCCATTGATTCAACTTTACCTCTTCTCGAATTAATATCACCAATAACATCTCCTAAATAATCATCAGGTGTAGTAGCTTCAACTCTCATAATTGGCTCCATCAATACAGGATTGGCTGCTTTACAAGCTCTAGAAATAGCTCGAGATCCAGCCACTTTAAAGGCAATTTCAGATGAATCAACATCATGGTAAGAACCAAAAACAAGTTCAACTTCAACATCAGGTATAGGATATCCATATAAAACACCATTTTTCAACTGCTCTTGAATTCCAGCATCTACAGCAGGAATATATTCTCGAGGAATAACACCACCTACAATTTTATTAACGAACTTGTAACCTTCGCCTTGAGCAGTAGGTTTTACGTTAATTACAACATGCCCATATTGACCTCTACCACCAGATTGGCGGACAAATTTTTCATCAATATTTTCAACAGGTTTTTGAATAGCTTCTCTGAATGAAACCTGAGGTTTTCCAACGTTAGCATTGACATTAAATTCTCTTTTTAATCTATCTATAATAATCTCTAAGTGAACCTCTCCCATTCCAGAAATAACAGTTTGACCAGTTTCAGTGTCAACATTTACTTTGAATGTAGGGTCTTCTTCGCTTAGTTTACTCATTCCTTTTGCTAGTTGATCTTGATCACCCTTAGATACAGGTTCTATTGATACAGAAACAACTGGCTCTGGGAATTCCATAGACTCTAAAATTATGTCTCCTTTTTCACATAAAGTGTGTCCTGTCATCACATCTTTAAGGCCAATTACAGCAACAATTTCACCAGCTTTAACTTCTTCTAATTCTTCTCTTTTATTTGCATGCATTTGAAGAATTCTAGATACACGTTGTTTTTCTCCTGTATTAGCATCAATACAAAATGAACCTTTTTTTAATATACCTGAATAAACCCTGATATATGTTAACTTTCCTACAAAAGGGTCAGTAGCTATCTTAAATGCTAATGCACTAAAATCACCATCAACAGAGTTTTTAATTTGTACTTTTTGATCAGGATTTTCAACAGAAGAACCTTCAATAGATTCAACATCTACAGGAGAAGGAAGAAAGTCACAAACAGCATCTAATACTCGTTGAACTCCTTTATTTTTAAACGCGGAACCACAAAGAGTAGGAACAAAAGCGTTTTCTAAACAACCTTTCTTAAGAGCAGATTTAATTTCGTCTTCAGTAATTTCTTCTTCTCCTAAATATTTTTCCATCAAAACATCATCGAATGAAGCAACTTCTTCTAAAAGAAAGTTTCTCCATTTATCAGCGTCAGATTGTAAATCACTGGGAATATCAATAGATTCAAATTCTGCTCCTTGTGATGAATCAATATATTTAATCGCTTTCATAGTTAATAAATCAACTATACCAGAAAAATTTTCACCAGAACCGATAGGTAAAGCAATTGGAAGAGGTTTGGTATTTAATCTTTTTTTCATCGTATCGATTGCATTATAAAAATCTGCACCTACACGATCCATTTTGTTGATAAATGCAATTCTAGGAACGTTATATTTTGTTGCCTGTCTCCATACAGTTTCACTTTGGGGTTCTACGCCAGCAACAGCACAAAAAACAGCTACAGCTCCATCTAATACACGAAGAGATCTTTCAACTTCCATTGTAAAATCAACGTGGCCTGGAGTATCAATCAAGTTGACTCTTTTTTTATTCCAGTAAAATGTTGTAGCTGCGGAGGTTATAGTAATACCTCTTTCTTGTTCTTGAGCCATCCAATCCATGGTTGCAGCACCATCATGAACTTCTCCAATTTTATGAGATTTACCAGAATAAAAAAGCATTCTTTCAGTTAATGTAGTCTTACCAGCATCAACATGAGCCATAATACCAATATTTCTAACGTTAACTAAATCAGCTGACATTATCTCCCCCTACCAAAATGAGCAAAAGCTTTATTAGCTTCAGCCATACGATGAGTGTCTTCTTTTTTCTTTATTGCATTACCTTCATTATTTGAGGCACTTAAAATTTCATTTGCTAATCTAACAGACATTGAACTTCCTGATTTATTCTGGGCACTATCAATAATCCAATGAGAAGCTAAATAAAACTGTCTTCTAGAAGGAACTTCAATTGGAACTTGATATGTAGCTCCTCCAATTCTTTTAGACTTAACTTCTACATGAGGAGAAGCATTACTTAAAGCTTTTTTAAAAACTTCAACAGGATCTTTTTTGCTTTTATCAGAAATTATATCAAAAGCACTATATAAAATTTTTTCAGCAATACCTTTTTTACCATCAGTCAATAAATAGTTCATAAATTTTGAGACTTGTAAGTCGTTGAACTTAGGATCAGGATTGATAGTTCTTTTTTCTGGTCTTCTTCTTCTCATAGATTATTTTGGTTTCTTAGCTCCATATCGTGAACGACTAGTTTGTCTATCCTTAACTCCAGCTGTATCGAGAGATCCTCTAACAATATGATATCGAACACCTGGTAAGTCTTTTACTCTTCCACCCTCAATTAAAACAATAGAGTGTTCCTGCAAATTATGTCCTTCTCCAGGAATATATGCAGTAACTTCCATACCATTGGTCAAACGTACTCTAGCAACCTTTCTTAATGCAGAATTTGGTTTCTTAGGCGTAGTTGTATAAACCCTTGTACAAACACCTCTCTTTTGAGGACTACTATTTAGGGCCATACTCTTGGATTTTTTTCCAACTGTATTACGACTCTTACGAATCAACTGATTTACTGTAGGCATATTTTATTATACTCCATTCTCTATAAACACCGGCGAATATATTGTTATATCGCGGAAGAAACAAACATTTTCTTCTTCGTAAAGATAGTTGCTTTTCACATTGATGAACTCATTAATAAAATGAAATGAAGTTCAACTATCTTAAAAATCAAGATTCTGAATTATCAGAACTTGAAATTCTAATATTTTCTAAATCTGGAAAACCTGTTCCAGCGGGTATCAATCTACCTAAGGCAACGTTTTCTTTCAAGCCTAATAAATAGTCAGTTTTACTTGCTGTAGCTGCATCAGTTAAAACTCTTGTCGTTTCCTGAAAAGATGCTGCTGATATAAAACTATTAGTATTTAATGAAGCTTGAGTAATACCCATAAGGATTGGCTCAAATGTTGCTTGCTTAGCTTTATGAAATTTTACAATTTCTTTTTCAGTAGATTTTAACTCTTTATTTAATTCTTTAACTTCAATCTCAGAAATCATAGTACCCACATCAAGATTAGAATCTCCAGATTCATCAATAATGACCATACCCTTCATAGATTCGTTTAAAGCAAATAAATCTTGTTTGTCTAGTCTTTCATTTAATAATAAAGCACTATCACCTGGATTTTTAATCACAACTTTTTTCATCATTTGATTAACAATGATTTCAATATGTTTATCATTGATTCCAACCCCTTGTAAACGGTAGACTTCCTGAATTTGATTTACTAAATATTCCCTAACAGCATTAGGACCAAGAATATTAAGAATATCAGATGGTGAAATTGACCCCTCACACAATGGAGTTCCAGCTGTAATATTATCACCTTCATGAACAACTACGTGCTTACCATAAGGGATTTTATAAACTATTTCTTTACCATTGTTTGGAATTACTGAAATTTTTCTAACACCTCTTTTAATCTCACCAAATTCAACTTTTCCATTAATTTCTGAAACGATTGCTGGGTTTACAGGTTTTCTTGCTTCAAATAATTCAGCAACTCTAGGTAATCCACCAGTAATATCTCTAGTCTTACCAACGTCTTTAGGTATTTTAACTAAAGTTTGACCTTTCTTAACTTTTTGACCATCATTAACAACTAATGTAGCTTTGATTGGCAAAATAGTTCCACCAGAAATAAGATCACCTTTATTGCTGTAAATCTCAATTTGTGGACTAAGTTTTCGATCTTTAGATTCAGTAACTACTTTTTGTTTTTTACCACCCTCAACTGCTTCTTCTTGATAGGTATCACCTTCAACAAAATCCTTCATTTTAATTACACCAGATTGACGAGCTAAAATAATATCAGTGTATGGATCCCATGAAAATAAAATATCACCTTTTTTAACAGTATCAGTTGAAGATATAGATAGATTTGCTCCATAAGGAATCTGATATTCATCTATTAGCTTACCATCTTTATCTGAAATATAAAGTTTAGAATTTCTTGATAAACATCTAGTTACTTCATCTCCATCTTCATCAATAGTTTTGGCTAAATCAAAATTATCGCTAAAACTCACAATCCCTGAATTTTTAGCTTCCATATCAGATTGCTCAATAATTCTAGATGCAGTACCTCCAATATGAAAAGTTCTCAGCGTTAACTGAGTTCCAGGTTCACCGATACTTTGTGCTGCAATAATTCCTACAGCAGTACCTTTGTTAGCCAATTCTCTTCTAGTTAAATCCCAACCATAACATTTAGCACAAACACCTCTTCTGCTTTCGCATGTTAAAATAGATTTAATTCTTACTCTAGAAATATTATTTTCTTCAATAGTTCTTGAAATTTTTTCATCAAAAACTTGGCCCTGTTCTATTATTGTTTCACCGTCAATTACAATTTTTTCGGAAGAAGTTCTACCTAAAATTCTTTCTGAAATGGATTCAACAACTTCTTCTCCTTCTTTTAAATCAGAAACATCTATTCCATTGATTGTACCACAATCCTCCTCTGAAACAACAACATCTTGAGCAACATCAACTAATCTTCGAGTAAGATATCCTGCATCTGCAGTTTTTAAAGCAGTATCTGCTAACCCTTTTCTTGCACCATGAGTTGAAATAAAATATTCCATAATTGACAAACCTTCTTTGAAATTAGATTGAATTGGGCTTTCAATAATTTCACCACCACCTACCATAGATTTCTTTGGTTTTGCCATTAAACCTCTCATCCCTGCTAACTGCTTAATCTGATCCCCTGAACCTCTAGCACCTGAATCAGCCATCATATAGACAGGATTAAATCCTTGATCATCAGATCTTAAATTATCCATCAAAACATCTGCAACTTGACTAGTAGTTTTTGTCCAAACATCGATTACTTTATTATATCTTTCACCTTCAGTCAATACATGGCGATTAAACCTAGCTTGAATTTGATCTACTTGTTTTTCTGCATCTTGAATTATTTCATCTTTTAATGATGGAATTAGAATGTCACTAATTGATATAGATATACCGCTCTTAGTAGCAGTTTTAAAACCAATTTCCTTCAGGTCATCTAAAAGTTGAACAGTTCTATCATTTCCTGCTTGAACAAAAGAATCACCAATTAAAAAGCTTAATTTTTTCTTAGAGATAACTTCATCAACATAGCCTAATTCATCTGGAATGATTGAATTAAATATTGCTCGACCTGCAGTTGTATTTTTGTACCAAACACCATTATGTCTTAAGTTAATTTTAGCATGTAATCCAACTTTTTTATTTTCGTAAGCTATCATTACTTCATCAATTGAACCAAAAACTTTTCCTTCTCCTAACTCTCCATTTTTTTCTTTTGTTAAATAATAACATCCTAAAATCATATCCTGAGAAGGCAGTGTAATTGGCTTACCACTAGCAGGATGAAGAATATTTTGACTTGCCATCATTAATATTCTAGCTTCTAACTGTGAAGGAATTGATAGTGGAACGTGAACA
The DNA here is from genome assembly GCA_017856055.1 of Fidelibacterota bacterium. Taxonomy (GTDB): domain Bacteria; phylum Fidelibacterota; class Marinisomatia; order Marinisomatales; family Marinisomataceae; genus Marinisoma. The sequence goes on from JAFMFP010000005.1 coordinate 30,695, forward strand.
GCCATTTGGTCTCCATCAAAGTCTGCATTAAATGCAGAACATACTAGTGGATGAACCCTAATTGCCTTTCCATCAATCAAGATAGGTTGAAATGCGATGATACCTAATCTATGCAGAGTAGGAGCACGATTAAGCAGTACAGGGTGTTCTTTAACGACGCTTTCTAGAATCTCATAAACAAATACTTCTTTATTTTCAATCATCAATTTAGCGCTTCTAGGGGTAGCAGCTAAATCTCTTCTAATAAGTTCTCTTATTAGATGAGGTTTAAATAGTTCAAGAGCCATATTCTTTGGAATTCCGCACTCAGTAAGTTTCAATTCTGGGCCAACTACAATTACTGAACGAGCAGAATAATCAACCCTTTTTCCTAAGAGATTTTGTCTAAATCTTCCTTGTTTACCTCTCAACATATCAGAAATAGATTTTAGTGGTCTTTTAGAACCGCTTCTGATTGCAGTCTTTCTTTTTGTATTGTCAAAAAGAGCGTCTACCGCTTCTTGAAGCATTCTCTTTTCATTTCTTAAAATGACTTCAGGAGCCTGGATATCCATTAATTGTTTCAATCTATTATTTCTTATAATAATTCTTCGATATAGATCGTTTAGGTCGCTAGCAGCAAACCTTCCCCCCTCAAGAGGAACTAAAGGTCTAAGTTCGGGTGGCATAACAGGAAGAATAGATATAATCATCCATTCGGGTTTATTATTTCTTTCATTCGCAAAATCTTTAACAACTTTTAATCTTTTTAAAGCATCTTCCTTTTTCTGCATTGAAGTAGAAGTTGTTGCAATAACTTCAAGATCACGTTTTAACTCAAGCAAATCAATTTCGGATAAAGCATCTTTAATAGCTTCTCCACCCATTGCTGCATAGAAATAAGATTCATCTTCTCTTTCCTCTGGAGATACAGCCTCATAACCAAATTCTTTTTCTAAAGCTTCATAGGCTTCCTCATCTACAAGTTCAAACCTTTTGTAGCCACTATTTCCAGGGTTTATAATAAGATAATTCTCATAATATATAACGCTTTCAAGTTGCTTGGCGCTTTTTCCAAGGATATAACTTAGTTTACTTGGAATAGACTTTAAGAACCAAATATGAACCACAGGAACAGCAAGTGTAATATGACCCATTCTATTTCTTCTTACTTTTTTAGTGGTTACTTCTACACCACATCTATCACAAATAATTCCTCTATAACGAATACCTTTATACTTTCCGCAATGACATTCAAAATCTTTTACAGGGCCAAATATTTTTTCACAAAATAATCCATCTTTTTCTGGCTTATATGAACGATAATTGATTGTTTCTGGTTTTAAAACTTCACCAAAAGAACCTTCTAGAATTTTTTCAGGGGAGGCGAGCTTTAAAGTTATAGTGTTTCTTTTATTATACATTAATCAAATTCCTTTAATCTAAAGTTATATCAAGAGCTAAGCCTTGAATCTCTTTCATGAAAACGTTGAACGCTTCTGGTATAGAAGGATCTGGTAAATCTTCACCTTTAACTAACGCACTGTAAATACGTGATCTTCCTTCAATATCATCAGACTTAATAGTTAAAATTTCTCTTAAAATATGAGCAGCTCCATAAGCTTGTAATGCCCAAACTTCCATTTCACCAAATCTCTGGCCACCAAATTGAGCTTTACCTCCTAAAGGTTGTTGGGTAACCAATGAATAAGGTCCTGTAGAACGTGCATGCATTTTATCATCTACCATATGATAAAGCTTCATCATGTACATATAGCCGACAAGCACTGGATTATCAATTTTTTCTCCAGAAAGCCCATCATAAAGAGTAGCTTTACCAGTATTAGATAAACCTGCTTCATTCATTTTTTGAGCTACTTCTTCTGGGGAAGCACCATTAAATACAGGAGTAGCATATTTTTCATCAAGAATTTTACCAGCGAGACCTAACATTGTTTCATATAGTTGACCTAAATTCATACGAGAAGGTACACCTAAAGGATTTAAACAGATATCTACAGGTGTTCCATCTTCCATAAATGGCATATTTTCTTCAGGAACTATAGTTGCGATAACACCTTTATTTCCATGCCTTCCAGCCATTTTATCACCCACTGAAATTTTTCTTTTATTAGCGACATAAACTTTTGCAAGCTTAAGAATGCCTGGTTGCAATTGATCTCCTTCTTTAAGTTTGAAGATTTCATTTTCCAGGCTATCTTCAATCTTAGAAAGATTTTTCTCAAAGGAATTTAAAGATGAGACAACTTTTTCCCATGTTTTTGGAGCAGACACCCAAGGTTCTTCAATAGACAATAGTTCAAAATTAGTTGATAAGAGCTTTTTTTCAGATAGAATTGTATTTTTCTTTATAACAACTTTGTCTGATAAATCTTTGATACCTAATGAAGATTTGCCTTTTAGCAAAGCAATAATCATCTTATCTCTTTTGGCACGTAAATCTTTTTCAGCTTCAATTTTTGATCTTTGTAATAATTTTATTTGTTCATTTGTTTTTACTTTAGAGGATTTTGAAGCTTTTTCATATAAGTCAGTTTTAATCACCACACCCTGAACACCAGGTTCAGCTTTTTTAGATGAATCTTTTACGTCTCCTGCTTTTTCGCCAAAAATTGCCCTTAATAGCTTTTCTTCTGGAGATGGATCTGTTTCACCTTTAGGGCTAACTTTTCCAATGAGAATATCATCTTCTTTAACTAATGCACCAACTCTGATAAGACCATTTTCATCTAGTTGAGCAGTAGACTCTTCACTTACGTTTGGAATTTCAGGAGTAAGTTCCTCTTCTCCTCTTTTGGTATCTCTAACTTCTAGTTCTACCTCATTAATGTGTAATGATGTAAAGACATCATCTCTGACTAATCTTTCGTTTATAACAATAGCATCTTCAAAGTTATATCCATTCCAAGGCATAAGAGCAACAAGAACATTCTTTCCTAAGGCTAATTCACCGCCATCTGTTGATGCTCCATCCGCAATAACATCACCAACTTTGACTTTATCACCTAAAGAAACAATTGGTTTCTGATTATAACATGTATTTTGATTTGATCGAGCATATTTAATTAAATTGACTGTAACCAAGTCTTCATCTTCATTAAGATAAACTCCCTCAGAAGAATTATCTCTGATAACAATTTTCTTTGAATCAACATGCACCACTTCTCCAGAAACAGGGGATAAAACTACAGCCTTAGAATCTACAGCTACTTTACCCTCCATACCTGTACCAACAATAGGTGAATCTGTTTTCATTAGAGGGACTGATTGACGTTGCATATTCGAACCCATTAAAGCTCTATTGGCATCATCATGTTCAACAAACGGAATTAAAGCAGCAGCTACACTTAAAATTTGATTAGGTACTAAATCTGCATAGTTAACTTCATCGCTAGAAACCATTGGGAAATCACCTTTATTTCTAACGCGGATTCTTTCATCAACTATTTTATTTGATTTATTTAAAGATAAGCCTGATTGTGCAATCAAAGATCTATCTTCGTCATCAGCTGATAAATAGGAAACTTTATTTGAAAGAGTAGAATTTTCTACTAATCTGTAAGGCGCTTCAATAAATCCATGCTTATTTACTCTAGCCATCATTGCTAATGATGAAATCAGCCCTATATTAGGACCTTCAGGAGTTTCAATTGGGCACAATCTTCCATAATGAGTGTAATGAACATCACGAACCTCAAAACCAGCTCTTTCTCTAGAAAGACCACCAGGACCAAGTGAAGAAATTCTTCTTTTATGAGTAATTTCAGCAAGTGGATTAGTTTGATCTCCAAATTGAGAAAGCTGACTAGTTCCAAAGAATGTATTTATAACTGTCGTTACTAATCTTGAATTAATAAGATCTTGAGGTGTAATTGTCTCAGATTCTCTTAAATTCATTCTTTCATAAACAGTTCTAACCATTCTAGCTAATGCAGAATTAAATTGAACTTTTAATTGTTCTCCGACAGTTCTTACTCTTCTATTACCTAGATGATCAATATCATCTGGAGCCTTAAGGCCTTTTCGCATTAATATTAAATATTTAATAGTAGTTAAAAAATCATCAAGTGTTAAAACATTTTCATTTCCAGAGTTATCTAAATTAAACTGCTTATCTAATCTGTATCTTCCAACAGCTCCTAAATCATATTTCTTTGGGAAAAAGAACATACGATTAATGAATTTTTCAGCAGCTTCAATACTCGGTGCATCAGTACTGCGAAGTAAAACATATAACCTTAATAAAGCATCTTCAGTATTTTTTGTTGGATCTTTCAAAATAGTATTATACAACATCATACTATCTATACTGTTTTTAATATCAATTACAGAAATAGTTTTTACTTTGTTCTTTTTGAAAAGCTTGACTATCGTTTCATTCAAAGGAGTGCCAGATTCTGCAAACAATTCTCCACTATTTGTATCGATAATATCTTCAACTATCACATATTGAGCTAGTTCTGATTCATCAATTTTTGAAGGATTGATTTCTAAAGTTAGACCAAATGCATCAAATAAATTTTTATCAGAACTATACCCTAAAGCTCTTAATAAAATGGTAGCAGGAAACTTTCTTTTTCTATCAACAATAGTGAATAAGACATCATTGATATCAGTTGTAAAATCAATCCATGAACCTCTTATCGGAATTATTCTAGCATTATATAATTTTGCTCCATTAGGATGAAGCTTATGATCAAAGAATGCACCAGGTGATCTTTGTAGCTGAGTAACAACAGTTCTTTCAGCTCCATTGATAATAAAAGTACCTTTATCAGTCATGTAAGGAATATTTCCAAAATAAACTGTTTGAGGAATAACTTGAGAAAATTTCTTCTTATCTTTCTCATCTGTGATTTTGAGCGTTAAATCAACATCTATTGATACACTATAAGTAATACCTCTATCTGCACATTCCCTAGGAGTGTAGCGAGGTTTTCCAATGTGATATTGGTTATACTCAAGTGTATAATTCTCATGAGTATCCTGTAATGGAAAGATTGTTGAGAAGGCTTCATGCAATCCAAACAATTCACGTCCAGCAGGGTTAGTATCTTCTTGTAAGAAATCTTTAAAAGATTCGATCTGCAAATCGAGCAGATTTGGTAAATCTTCAATAGATTTTATTTTCTCAAAGTTATGTCTTTTATTAATCTTATTTTTCAAGATTGAATGCCTCCAAATTGATTGATTTAAATTACTTAATTACTGTAATTCAACAGTTGCTCCAGCTTCTTCCAACTGAGACTTCATCGCTTCAGCCTCATCTTTAGAAACGCCTTCCTTTATGGCTTTTGGAGCAGAATCAACCAATTCTTTAGCTTCTTTCAATCCTAAACTAGTTATTTCTCTAACGATTTTAATAACACCGATTTTTGACTGTCCAGCCGCAGCTAAGACAACGTTAAAGCTACTTTTTTCTCCAGCATCAGCAGCAGCATCGCCAGCAGGACCAGCGGCAGCGGCAGCAGCAACTGGAACAGCAGCTGTTACACCAAATTTCTCTTCAATATCTTTAACTAACTCAGATATTTCTATCATATTAGCTTCTTCAAGATATTTTAATACATCTTCTCTTTTAACGCTCATTATTAACTACCTTTCTTTGATTTCATTTGTTCAAGTGTTCCTAAAAATCCTGATAGCGGACTAGACAATGTTGCACTTAACTTGCTCATTGGAGATTGTAACATACCAATTAATTTCGATAATAATTGCTCCTTAGATGGGAGGCTTGCTATATGATCAAATTGGTCTGGCCCAAAAATTTCTCCATTAATTATCAGTCCTTTAATTTCAGGTTTTTCAAATTCTTTCTTAAAATTCTTTATTACTTTTGCAGGATTAGTAGGATCATCATAACTCAAAGCCACAGCGGTTTGACCACTTAACATTTCTTCAAGACCTTCAATCCCAACCTCTTTTGCAGCAATTTTTATAATTGTATTTTTTGCAACAGTAAGATCAACATTATTTGCAAAACAATCTTTACGTAATTGAGTTATAGCTGATACATCCAACCCTTTATAATCAGCAAAATACATGGCACTTGCTTTTTTAAATTTTTCTGTAACATTTTTTACAGATTCGATATTTTTTACACTTGGCATTTTAGTCAATCTCCACTTTAATTCCAGGTCCATGAGTAGAAGATATACTTATAGACTTCAAATATTTTCCTTTAAAAGAATTCGGTTTTGCAGATAAAACAGCCTGCTTAAAAGTATCAAAATTCTCTTTTAATTGAACTTCTGAAAAGGAAGTTTTACCGATTGAAGAATGTAAAATTCCATTTTTTTCAACTCTAGCATCAATTTTTCCAGCTTTTAACTCTTTTATAGAATTAGCAATATCAGTTGTAACTGTTCCAGATTTAGGATTAGGCATTAAACCCTTAGGACCTAAAATTTTTCCTAGTTTACCTAACTCTAACATCAGGTCAGGAGTACAAACTATTCTATCGACATCTGCCCATCCATTTTTGATTTTTTCTAAAAATTCTTCCTTTCCAACTAAATCAGCACCAGCATCTTTCGCTTCTTGTTCTTTATCAGCATTTACAATGGCAAGAACAGAAACTTCTCTACCAACACCGTTAGGGAGATTTATACTTAGACGAATATTTTCTTCAGCATGCCTAGGATTTACTCCAAGATTAAAAGCAACATCTACTGACTCAGCAAAAGAAGGTCTTTTAATTGATAATAAGATATCAATTGCTTCAGAAATACTATAGCTAGAATTTCTGTCGAATTTATTTTCTATAGATTTAATATATTTACTCATCTTGAAACCTCAATACCCATACTTACCGCAGTACCTGCTATCATTTCAGCTGCTTGCTCTAAAGTGTGGCAATTTAAGTCTTTAAATTTAATTTCGGCAATTTTTTTACATTGCTGAAAAGATATTGTACTTACTATGTCCTTATTTGGCTCTTGAGAACCTTTACTAAGATTCAACTCCTTCATAATTAATGTAGATGCAGGTGGAGATTTAGTGATGAAAGTAAAAGATCTATCTTTGTAGACAGTTATTACAACAGGAGTTAAGGTACCTTGGAGTTCTTTAGTTGCTTCATTAAAAGCATTACAAAAATCCATGATATTGACACCATGTTGACCCAAAGCTGGACCAACAGGAGGAGCTGGATTGGCTTTACCAGCCGGTATCTGTAACTTAATTAAACCTGTTATCTCTTTTTTTTCAGCCATTTTAATTCTCACCTGTAATTTGATTTACACTTAATTCAATTGGAGTAGGTCTACCAAAAATATTAACGTTGACTTTAATAGTACTTCTATCACTGATTTCTTGAACTAAACCATCAAAATCTTTGAATGGGCCATCAATAACTTTGACAGCATCACCAACTTTAAAAGGAATATCGTCCTGCATTAATAGCGACTCTTCATCAACATCGTTGACTCCAGTAATTCTACGCACTTCATCATCAGATAGTGAAGTAGGATTTCCTTTTGGACCAACAAAACTCATAACGCCATTAATATTTTCAATAAAGAATTTTGACTGCTGGTTCATATTCATTTTCATTAGAATGTACCCAGGAAAATAAACTTTTTTCTTGATTTGTTTTTTTCCATTTTTGATATCAACAACATTTTCCATAGGAACAAGTATATCTTCAATATCAGAAGAAATAGAGTCTTCTAAAGACAATTCTCTAAAGATACTTTCTTTAATCTTTTCCTCTTTTCCAGATATGACTCTTAAACTATACCAGTTCATACAAACAACCTAATTACTTTTTGAATAACCCAATCTATTCCAAATAAAAAAACAACAAATAAGATAAAAAATATGATAATAAGATAAGTAGATCCTCTAAGTTCTTGATATGACGGCCAAACGACTTTATTCATTTCGACGTAAACCTGACTAAAAAAATCTTTTATTCTACTAAACATTCTTTTTCCTTATGCAGGTGAGGCAGGAATTGAACCCGCAACCCCCGGTTTTGGAGACCGATGCTCTACCAATTGAGCTACTCACCTATTTGCTATTTATTTTATTTCTTTAAAAAGAACATGCTTTCTAGCAACTGGATCAAACTTTTTATATTCAAGTTTTTCAGGGTGTTTCGTCTTGTTTTTTGTTACAGTATAACGAAAACCTGTTCCAGCTGTACTTTCAAGCCTAACGATTGCTCTTTTACTATTACCTGCCATTATTCAACTATTTTAGTAACAACTCCAGCACCAACAGTGTGGCCACCTTCTCTAATAGCGAATCTTAGCTCTTCATTCATAGCTATCGGTGTAATTAACTCAACAGTAATCTCAATATTATCGCCAGGCATTACCATTTCAGTTCCTGAAGGAAGAGTAACAACACCAGTCACATCAGTAGTTCTGAAATAGAATTGTGGTCTATAATTATTGAAGAAAGGAGTATGTCTACCACCCTCTTCTTTTTTGAGAACATATACATTAGCTGAGAACTTAGTATGAGGAGTGATAGAACCTTTAGCAGCAGCTACCATACCTCTTTTTAAATCAGTCTTTTCAACACCTCTCATCAAAAGACCAGCATTATCACCAGCTTCACCTTCTGTAAGAGTTTTTTGGAACATTTCTACACCAGTAATTGTAGTTGTCATGCTACTTCCAAGACCTACCAATTCAACTTCGTCACCAACTTTAATTTTTCCGGACTCAATACGCCCAGTACCAACTGTACCACGACCAGTAATACTAAATACATCTTCGATTGGCATCAAAAATGGCTTATCAATATCACGTTTTGGTTGAGGAATGAATTCATCACATGCTTTCATCAACTCTGCGATACATCCAGTAGCATCAGCATCACCAGGATTTTCAAGAGCTTTCAATGCACTTCCTTTGATAATTGGAGTGTTATCTCCATCAAATTCATATTCATTCAATAGATCTCGTAATTCAAGCTCGACTAACTCTAACAACTCAGGATCATCTACTTGGTCAACCTTATTCATAAAAACTACTAAACTCGGTACATTAACCTGACGAGCAAGCAATACGTGTTCACGAGTTTGAGGCATAGGACCGTCAGCAGCACTAACTACAAGGATTGCACCGTCCATTTGAGCAGCACCTGTAATCATATTTTTAATATAGTCAGCGTGACCAGGACAGTCAACGTGAGCATAGTGTCTATTTTCAGTTTCATACTCAACGTGAGCAGTCTGAATAGTAATACCTCTTTCTCTTTCCTCAGGAGCATTATCGATAGTATCAAAATCACGTTTAGCAGCCAAACCTATAAGAGACTGTGTTTGAGTTATAGCAGCAGTCAAAGTGGTTTTACCGTGGTCAACGTGACCAATAGTACCAATATTGCAGTGAGGCTTATTTCTAACAAATGTTTCTTTAGCCATTTTATTTTATCTCCTTGTTTATAAACAATTTTTTGAGCCTACGACCGGGATTGAACCGGTGACCTCTTCGTTACCAACGAAGT
>JAFMFP010000025.1 GCA_017856055.1 Fidelibacterota bacterium
TTTTAAATTATTTTTTAAAAGTAAATGATGAATCAATTCTTTTACAGTAGTTTTTCCATTAGAGCCAGTAACAGCTATTTTATAAGCCTTTGCTCTTTTGATCCAGGATTGACATAAATCTTTTAAAAAAATATCAATACTTTCAACAGTATAAATTCTATCATTCTTAAAAGCTTCCTCAGAAATAATTAAAGTATTTTTTATAGAAAGCACATCTTGGTTAAATGAGTTGCCATTTACGAACGATCCATTTAAAGCAATAAAAAGATCATTTTCTTGGACTAAACGACTATCAGTTGTAATTCCTTGTATTGTAATCTCTTTACTAATTTTAAAGTAATTAGTAAATACTGAGTTAAAAAAAGATATTTCTTTAATTTCTACTCTCATAAAATTCTATAATTATTTCTTTATCAGAGTAATACTTTTTTTCTCCTAAAACTTCTTGATATTTTTCGTTACCTTTACCAAAAATAATAAGAATATCATCTGTATCTAGGTCTAATAAGGCTTCTTTTAGAGCAATTGCTCTATCCATATAAATTTTGTGATTATTTTTTTTAAATCCTGTAGCAACTTCTTTATTGATATCTTCAATTTTTTCGTCTCTAGGATTGTCTGGAGCTAAATAAATAAAATCAGCAAATTTTTCAATACTTTGACCCATAAAAAATCTTTTAGTCTTATCTCTATTTCCTCCTGCTCCGAATAAAACTTTTATATTTTTTTTAGAAATTTCTTTGATAGATGATAAAGTTGCCTCAAAAGCTGCTGGAGAATGTCCGTAATCTAAAAAAATATCAAAAGGAATATTTTGAACCTTATCCAATCGTCCATTGATAGATTTAATTTCATTTATCCCTTTTATAATTTCGGAATATGTACATCCACTCAAAAAGGCAATTGCTGATGCCATTAAAATATTTTCAATATAAATCTTTCCAATCAAAGATGAATTAATAGAAAATTCTTTATCAAAAAATCTAAAATTAGCAAAAATGCCTTGCATTGTAACTTTGTAGCCTGTGCAAGTAAAATCTGCTTTTCTTTCAGAAAATGATACGGTCAGATTGCCTTCTTCCATTTCATTCAATTTTTTACCATAAATACAATCTATATTTATCAGTTTTTTACCATTCAATTCTAAAGATTGAAAAATTTTAGATTTAGCAAGAAAATAATCTTCAAATGTTTTATGGAAATCTAAGTGATCTCTCGAAATGTTTGTAAAAGAAGCAATTTGAAATTTAATATTGCTTAACCTATTTTGAACTAATGCATGGGAAGAGACTTCGAATAATGCATAATCATACCCATGTTCAACAGCTTTTTTTAGTATCTTGTAAGCTTCAATTGTATCAGGAGTAGTTAATCCAGAGTAATCATTGAGAATTTTAGGAACCAATCCTAACGTGCCAATTTGAAGCGTTTTTTTACCAGAAGATTCGAGAATATTTTTTAATATTGAAATTGTTGAAGTCTTACCATTTGTTCCTGTTATACCGATAATTTTAATTTTTTGTTGAGGATAATCAAAAAATATTGAGCATATCCTTCCAACAAATTCTCTCGGTTCAGCAACTGGAAGAATTGGAATAGAATTAATACAATAACCTTCTTTAATTGAATCAGAAAAAATACAAATTGCTCCTTTTTTAATTGCATCATCGATAAAGCTATTTCCATCAATTTTATCTCCCTTAATTGCAATAAAAATAAACCCTTTTTTGATTTTTTTAGAATTTGTTTCAATTCCTAGTACTTTATAATCTTCTACTTCAGAAAATAAGTTGTTTGACCAGTTTCCTTTAGTGTAAAAACTAATTAGATCTTTTAGAATCATAGATTGTGTTCATTTCTTGATGTTCAATTAATGGAGGAAAATACATGTGGTTTATATAATCCTGAAAAGATTTTTGATCCCATGAGTCTCTAAAATAATTTCTAGAATCTATATATCCTTTTCGTGTATTAAAGTATGTAAATTTTTCGTAATCATCCTTAAAAAATGAAGAACTATTATCCAAATTATTTTCTAAAATGTATTTATTCGCTGAAATATATCCTTTAATATTAAAATCTAAATATATAGAAGTATTATTTTTGTAAGGAAAATAAATACCTTGATTGTTTTGTTTATCAAAACGATCATAAGTTGGAGCAGATAGCTTTAAATTATCTCTTAACATTTTGAAATTATCAGATTCTAAGTTTGTATTTTTATTAATGCTCGCAATGAACATTAGTTCCAAAGTAGAAAAATTTTTATTGAAAAAGTCATCTAAAATAATTTCGTTGTTCGCTATTTCTTGAGATTGCAAAAAACTGATTAAGAGTAAAATTAATGATTTAATCCTCATTTGTTACTTTCTTCCTGTTTTGCTTGATTATTGATTTTCTTTTTTTTGTCTTAAGTCTCTTTTCAATTGAACTTTTAGAAGGCTTGGTTAAAATCCTTTTGACTGGAATATTGATATCAGAAAACAATTGATGGAGCTTATTAATAGCTTCTTTTTTGTTTAGATTTTGGGTTCTATGATTTTGTGCATAAATAATTACATATCCTGATTTTGAAATTTTATTTGGATAATTTGCTTTAAAAAGTACGACCTCTTCTTCTTTGAGGCTTGAATTATAAATTTGAAACTTTAGTTGAACTGCTGTGGAAACTTTATTCACATTTTGCCCACCAGGCCCGCGAGATTTAACAAATTTAAATTCTAGATCTGAATCTTTAATTTTTATCATAACTTTATGATTAAATTTAATTTATAATGAATAATTCAAATAGACATAAGATTTCCGTTTATGGGTTTAATGGTTCTATTGACGCTATGCAGTCAAGTATTATTAAGATTGACAAAATCTATATCGAAAAAGATTCCCCTGCTGCTACTCAAAAAATTATCTCCGAATTAATATCTAAAAATAAGTTTAATTATGAAGTACTAAGCACAGTGGATTTTTCAAAAAAAATTAATTCAAATAGATCTCAAGGAATTCTTGTGGAATGTACTGTTGAAGTTTTGAATGAGCTTCCCAAAGGAAAGAAAAATGATGAGTGCTATGTTGTGCTTGATCAAGTGCAAGATCCCCATAATTTAGGCCAAATTCTTAGAATTTGTGCTTCAGCGAATATTGATGGCGTTGTTATTACGGAACACAACAGTGTTTCAATGACAAGTGCAGTTGCTCAGGTTAGTCAAGGTGGTTTTTCAAAAATTCCTCTATATAGCGTTAGAAATATTAATCAATGTATTGAATTTTTTAAAAGTGAAGATTTTTGGGTAACAAGTTTTGAAAATAATATCAAATCTAAAAACTGGTACGAAATAGATCTCAAAGGAAGAGTAGTACTTATTTTTGGTGGAGAAGGAAATGGGGTTAGTCAATTGGTTTTAAAAAACTCAGATTTCTTGGCAACTATTCCTATGTCAAATAAAATGAATTCATTAAATGTTTCTTCTGCAGTAAGTGCAGTAGTTTTTGAAAGATTAAGACAATTAATATCTTAGTTATTAACTATTTTTAGCAAATTCTTGAGTTGCTTTCCAAACTCTCCAAACATTTTTATAACATATCTTTTCAATATCTTCTTCCGAATATCCTCTTTTTAAAAGATGATAAATCAGATTTGGATAGGAAGAAACATCCTTAAGTCCATATGGTAAGGAGTCGCCAACTCCATCATAATCAGAACCAAAAGCAACGTGGTCAATACCAACTAATTTGACAACATGATCAAAATGATCTGCAACGTCAGTTACATCACAGAAAATAGGATTCTGCTCAGCTATTTTTTTTGCATAAGCAACCAACTCTTCATCGCCTTCATTGAGATTATTCTCTTTCGCAAATTGAGCAACTAATTCTGAATTATAATTTCTTTTATCTTGAGAATCTTTGGTTACAAAAGTTGAACCAAAATTGATTTGTATAACTCCTCCATTTTGAGCAAGTCTTTTAATCATATCGTCATTCATATTTCTCTCAAAATCAGGTGTAAAATGTCTACATGATGAATGAGAAGCAATGGCTGGAACTTGAGTAACTTCCATTACTTGATAGAATGCCTTATCAGATACATGAGAAATGTCCACCATAATGCCAACTCTATTCATTTCACGTACAACTTCTTTACCAAAATCACTTAGACCTTGATGGGTTCCTGTAGTGTCATAGGATGAATCACATATTGCATTATCTTTTGCATGAGTAAGAGTGATGTATCGAATACCTTGATTGTAAAAAAATTCAATATTTTTTAAATTATCTTCAATTGGTGCACCATTTTCCATTCCCATAGGAAGTGCAATTTTCCCTTCTGAAAAAATTCTCTCTACATCAGATGTACTGTAAGCAACTTCAAATTTATCAGGATGATCATTTGCAATTCTTTTCACAGAGTCAATTAGCTCAATTGCCATTTCTTTAGCTCCACCTGTTTCTTGATAGGAAGATGGAACATATATTGACATAAAGGGAGCATCAAGTCCACCTTCTTTTGATCGAACATAATCAAATTCTCCAGAAAGAGTCCTAACTGATAAATCTTCATAACCTCCTTTATGCAATCTCCAAGGTACATCTATGTGCCCATCAGTAATGATATATTTTTGAGATAAGCTTACAGCTTTCTGTTTTAATGCTTGATCTTGATTATTGCAATTGAAAGTCATTAATGAAATTATAATTATTAAGATGAATTTAATTAGACGCATAGATTTTCCTTGAAAGTTAGTAGCGGGAGCAGGATTTGAACCTGCGACCTCCGGGTTATGAGCCCGACGAGCTACCAAGCTGCTCCATCCCGCGATCTGCCATAAAGTATAAAGAAATATTTTAAATTGGGAACTTTTTTTTAAAAGAATCATTTGATGATTGAGGAGCAAATTAATACAATAAATTACCTCTTAATTCCTTTCTCTTACCCTTGGTTAATTAGTTTGCTCCTCATAAAAAACTAGTAATAAATTCTTTTAGGTCTCTGGCCAACAGCTGTCATAAGCACATAAGGTGTAGAATTTATACTGTCAGATATTTCATTAAGATTTATTTCTCCATGTTTTTCTGAGATTCCAAAAATCAATATTTCATCTCCATATTGAATACTCTTTTCACCAACATCTATCATAAGTTGATCCATGCAAATTCTTCCAGTTATTTTAAGTTTTTGATTATTAAATAAAACATACCCCTTTTCGAACCATGGCCTAGGAACTCCATCAGCAAATCCAGCTTGAACAACTGCTATCCGTGTATCTTTTGTAGTCTTGTAGACTCCTCCATAGCTTATTTGCGTTCCTTTCTTTACATTCCTAATTTCAACTACAGGTGCTGTCATACTCATTACAGGTTTGATGTTCAAATCTTTTGGTACTTCATCAGATGGATATGATCCATATAGGAGCATTCCTACCCGAACAAGGTTAAATCGTGAAGCAGGAAGATTCAAAATGGCTCCGCTATTACTGCAATGTATAAATGTAGGAATAATATTTAACGAATTAGCGATAACAATTATTTGATTAAATAAGTTCAGTTGGTTGTTAGCATAACTTAAATCACCTTCATCCGCAGTAGAAAAATGAGAATAAATACCCTCAATATTTATATTTCTAATTTTACTTACTTCAGAAAGAAATTCCTTTGCTCTATCAGCAGAAACTCCTAATCTTGTCATCCCTGTATCAAATTTTATATGAACATTTAAATTTTCAAATTTGTTATTCTTCAGAAAATTTAAATCATCAAAAGATGAAATATTTAAAGTCAAATTTAATTTACTAGCAATTTTCAATGATTCAATATTTAGTCTGGAATAAATAAAAATATCTGTTTTAATACCTGCATCTCTTAGTTCAATTGCTTCATCCAAAGTAAAAACAGCTAAATATCTTACATTCTTTTTTTCTAGAGTTTTCGCTACTTGAATAGCTCCATGTCCATAAGCGTTAGCTTTTACAGTAGCCATTATATCACAATTATCAATTCTCGATTTTATTAAATCATAATTTGATGATAACTGATTAAGGTTTATTCGAAATTTAGGACCAAAATATTTCATCAATGAGCCTCGAACCAAGATTTTCCAGTTCCATAATCTATTTTTATAGGTACATCAAGTTTTAGTGCATTTTCCATATTTTCAACCACCATAGATGTAATATAATCTAATTCATCTTTATGGACTTCAATTAATAATTCATCATGAATTTGAAGAATCATTTTTGATTTCAAATTTTTATTTTTTAAATCTCGATAAATTTTTATCATTGCAATTTTAATTAACTCTGCTGCAGTACCTTGAATTGGCATATTAATTGCCATTCTTTCTGCAGCATCTCTTCTAATTTGGTTTTGTGAATCAGAATCCCAAACTGCCCTTCTTCTCCCTAGTAATGTTTCAACAAATTTTTGTTCTTTTAGCTGTTTTTTATTCTCTTCAATATATTTTTCAATTCCTGAAAATTTTTCGAAATATTTATCCCGAATATTTTTTGCCTCTAAAAAAGTGACATCTAGCTCCTGACTTAAACGGTATGGTCCCGCTCCATACATTATTCCAAAGTTAACAATCTTGGCCACTCTACGCATTTCCGGTAAAACTTCTTGGTCATCTTCGAGGCTATAAATATTGCGGGCTGTAAATGTATGAATATCCTCTCCATTCTTCATGGCTTCAATTAAAGCTTTATCTTGACTCAAATGGGCCATTACTCTTAATTCAATTTGTGAATAATCAGCAGAAAAAATAACGAAATCTTTAGAATTGCTACATATCGCTTTCCTCACATCCTTTCCATCTTCTGACCTTATAGGGATATTTTGAAAATTAGGACTACTAGAGGAAAGTCTACCTGTAGCAGTCATTGTTTGATTAAAGGATGAATGTATTCTCCCAGAATTTGAATTGATATTTTTTGGCAAGGGATCTAAATAAGTATTTTTGAGTTTAAATAATTTTCGATACTCTAATACTAATTGAGGTAAATCATGTTTGTCCTTTAAAATATTCAAAACATTTTCTGCTGTTGAGCGCTTTTGAATTAAAGGAAGACCTAATTGATCAAATAACACCTCGGCTAATTGTTGAGAAGAATTAACATTAAAGTCTTTTCCAGCTTTTTGTCTGATTTCAAATTCTAATTGATCAATTCTTTTCCCAATTTCATTTGATCTTTCATCTAAAAATTTTGCATCAACAAAAATACCATTGTATTGCATTTCTATTAAAACAGGAAGTAAATCAATCTCGATATTTTTAAAATAATTGAACAATTTTAACTCTTTTAACTGTTGATAAAAAATATCAGTAAGTTCGATTACTACATCAGCATCTTCAGCTGCATAAAATGAAATATCTTCTAAGCTTACTTCATTCATTTTGATTTGATTTTTCCCAATACCAATCAAATCAGTGATTGGTACCATTTTATAATTCAAAAAAGCTAAAGAAAGATTATCTAACTTATAAGATCTAGCATTCGGATTCAAAATATGAGCTGCTATCATCGTGTCAAACTCAATACCCTGTAATTCAATGCCATATCTCTTTAGAATTAATGCATCATATTTGATATTTTGTCCAGTTTTTGGAATAAGCTTATTTTCAAGAATTCCTTTCAGGCTTTTGAGTAATACCTGTAAATCATCTTCTCCAAAAAGATTTTTCATTTTATCTTTAAATGTTACAGGGATATATACTCCTGTATTTTTTTTAATTGAAAAACTAAATCCAACAATTTCAGCTTTCATTGGATTGACAGAAGTCGTTTCTAAATCAACTGATAACCATTTATTTTCTTGAACAGATTTAATAAATTTATCTAACTCATCTATTGAAGTGATTGTTTGATAAGATTTTTTTCTTGATTGAATAGCTATCTCTTCTTCAGGTTGATTGCTAATTTTTTTTAGAAGTCCAGAGAATTCGAGCTCCCTAAACAAATCTTCTAGTTGATTATGATTAAAATCTTGAAGGATAAAATCATCTATGCTTAAATCTAATTGTACGTCTTGAAGAATAGTGACTAATTTTTTGCTCAGAAATGCATTGTCTTTATTTTCCGATAATTTCAATTTTAATTTCTCATTCTTAATCTTGTCAATGTTGTTGTAGATATCTTCAACTGAACCATAACTGTTTATTAATTTTTGAGCTGTTTTTGGACCTATACCTGCTACACCAGGAACATTGTCAGAACTATCACCCATAAGTGCTAACAAATCAATAATGTTTTTTGGTTCAACTCCCCACTTTTCCCTTACTTTTTCTGGATTAAAAATTTCTTTCTCACGCTTTCTTGCTTGAGGAGCGTATAATAAAGTTGATTCATCAATAAGTTGCATGAAGTCTTTATCTCCGCTAACAATATTACATTGAATCTTATTTTTACAAAGCTTTGAAATAGAACCAATAATATCATCAGCTTCAATACCATCTATTCTGATGACTGGAATATTCATCGATTCAAGAAGCTTCCATAAAAAAGGCAATTGCAATTGAATTTCCTCTGGCATTTCTGATCGATTTGCTTTGTATTCTGTATAAAGTTCATGTCGGAAATTTTTTCCTTTAGAATCAAAAGCTGCTACTAAATAATCAGGTTTTTCATCTTCAATTAATTGAAATAATTGATTAGCAAATCCAAAAATAGCTCCGGTTGGAAAACCTCTTGAATTAGTAAGAGGATTTCTTATTAGTGCATAATGAGCCCTATAGAGACTTGCATACCCATCAATAACAAATAATCTTTTTTTGTGTTTACTTGAACTCATAACTTAACTGGCATAATAGCCAGTTAAGTTATGAAAATAAGATTTTAGAAACTATATGTTAATGACATACCAAGTTCTCTTGGTGGACCGTAAGAAGTGTAGAGTTTTTCCTCATAAAATGGAGGCTCTAAACCAAAAATAAATCCTCTTTCTGCAAAGCTTTCATTGAGAATATTTTTTGCATACAATCCAATTTCGATCTTATCTAGTTTATGAGAATAATATGAATTAATAATATGATAAGGTTCTGATTGATACTCATCGTGGTTGGAATCAAATATAAATGAGTCCTTTCCAGAAACCTCTACTACAAGAGCGTTTTTTTGGTTTGGACTAAATTTAAAAGAAATGCTATAATTCCAATTTGGTGCATGAGCTTTTTTACCGTGTTCGCCATGCTGATCTTCTTCATGGTCGATATGATTTTCATGTTCTTCGTCATGATGGCCTAATTCTATTTCAGAACTCATGAGTCCTAAAGAAGATTTCATAGAAAATCTGTCACTTATCTTGAATTCACCAGTAGACTCAAGTCCATATTCATATCCTGAATCCGCATTAGTTTTAAAAAAAGCAAATGCATTTGGATTCAAAGGATCTAATTGTTCTGAAGTCTCATAAATATGATTTTTGTGCGAAAGATGAAAGATTGATGTTGAAAGTTTCCAGGTATCATTGATCCATCTTATTCCTGCAGTAATATCTCTATATGTCTCTTTATCATAAACTTTTTCATCCTCGTCTAAATAAGGATTTTGATTAATCCCAGCAGGATGATAGCCTTCAGCAAAATATGTAAACCAATGGAAATTATTAGCCGGATGACTTTCGAGGGATAATTTATATGATAAGTTATTTTTCCCATTAATTTTAAAGTTCGATAATGGCTGATCATTGTCAATATAATCTATATCTCTTTGCTCTGATCTCAAGGCAAGAGATAATGACATATCATCATTAATGTTATAAATGATATCCCCATAAATCGATTGGGTCAATATTTTATATGATGACGATAAATTTGTCGATGAACCACCAAAAATATATCCATCTGCAATATTAGTTTCATCATACATTGAACTAAATAAACCAAATACAAAATCTACTTTATTATTTTTCAATAAATGATCAGATTTCCATCTTAAGTCAGCCGATTTTGTATTGATTTCTCTATCAATAGAATCAAAGAAATCATAATTATATCCCTCAATAGCTGGATTAAAATTAAAAGAACTCTCTGACCAGAAATTGCTATTTCCCCAATCTGAATCATAGCTATGGAGCGTTGAATTTGAAGAAGCACCTAAGTTTAAATCTATAATATATCCATCTACATTCCATACGTAATCAGCAATGAT
>JAFMFP010000026.1 GCA_017856055.1 Fidelibacterota bacterium
TTTATTGATCATATAACACACCTATATTTAACACCCCACCCAATAATTTTTGGCTCAGGTATTAGACTTTTTGGAGATAAAAGCTTTACCAGAAAAACTAAGTTGGAAAAAGTTATTTCAGTAGAAGGCTGTTCAAATTTAAATCAGTTCCAATTTCAAGTAATTAGTCACTAAAATTTATAATTAGATAAACGCCAAAAAGAGTAATAAGCCCACCCAAAAAAGTAGTTACGCTAACTAATTCACCAAAAAAATAAAAACCGCCCAAAGAGGAAATAAATGGCTCCCCCAGTGGAACAGCTGCAACAGCAGTTGGGCTAATAGTTTTAATTAAAAAATAGAAAATATTATGACCAACGAGCGTTGGAACTGCAGCTAACAAGAGAAAGCCAAAAAATTCAGTGTCGTTAAATATAAAAACATTAATATTAAAAATAATAGCGATTACAAATATGGTAGCCGAAGCAAAGAAGAATAACCACCTTGAAAATTCCATCAACCCTGTTTTGCTACGGGCTTTCTTGCCAACAATTAAAACACCAGCCATTGCCACAGAGCAACCAATAGCCAGTAAATTTCCTAAAAAACGACCTTCCTGTGCAACTTCATTGGGAGAAATGAGAATGAAAACACTCCCCGCCAAAGCAATAATTAAGCCCAAAAATGACATAAAAGATGGACGCAAGTTTTCCCAAAAATACAAATAAATCATTGTAAATAAGGGGGCAATAGTTCCCAAAAGGGAGGCTTCAGCGATGCTTGTTAGCTGTACGGATCTAAAAAATAAACAAAAGTGTATCCCTAAAAAAAATCCAGACAAAACAATTTTTTTTGTTGGAACAAAAGAGAACAAAGTTTTGTAAGAAAAAATAAACATGAAAAAACTAGCCAAAAACATTCTCCAGAAAGCAAGAGTAATTGCGCTAGTATCAGACAAAAATCGCACAACCCACGAAGACGAGCTTACAGCAAACAAGGCGATGAATAATAAAATAATATTATTTTTATTTTTCATAGGAAGTAATTTCTCATCTGTGAAATTAAGCAAATTTATTATAGTTCTTTTTGTTTCTTTTTTGTTTTCTCAAAACAGTCAAGCAAACATTAATACAATAGAATTTCTAATTCAAGACGACCAAATCCCAAAAATGTTTTCTCAAGAGAAAATCAAAAGTATGTTTGAAAACATCGAGAAAAAAGATGTAGAAGAAATACTGCTAAAATTTAAAAATAAGCCAGAAAAAACTAAGACTTTTGAAAGCTATTCTAAAATTTTTATTTCTGAAAAAAGAATTAATCGTGCACTAAATTTTTATGCTTCCAATAGAAAGATTTTTAGCGAAGCTTACTCCAAAACAAAAATAGATTCTTTCCTAATTCTTGCAATGATTTCTATGGAGACCAACTTTGGAGAATCGCACGGAGATTTTAGGCTGATTGATTCTTTTTTAGCACAAATTGAATATATCCCGGAAAGAAAAGATTGGGCAGAAAAACAGCTTAAGCAATTTTTGATTTTTTGCTTTAATGAGAACATTGCCCCAGAATCTGTTCTTGGTTCATATGCTGGGGCATTTGGATTTGGGCAATTTATACCAACCAGCTTTGAATCTTTATATGTTGATTTTAATCTTGATGGGAAAAAAGACCCATACAGCTGGGAGGACACCATAGGAAGCGTGGCCAACTATCTTTTAAAAAACAGCTATCCTGTAGGAAATAATAATTTTAGCATCAAATCAGAAATTTGGGACTCAGTTAGAACCTATAATAGATCAGATAAATATGCCTCAACCGCAATTTTACTCAGAAACGAACTTCTTAAAGAATTTTATTTATTAGATTAACCAGATTTTTTTTGAACTGGCTATAGGGAGGAAGAATTAATTTAAAAGGGGAAAAGTAAGAGCTTTTCATTATAGATTTTTGATGAGACAGCTCGTCAAATCCGTACTTTCCGTGATAACTTCCTAATCCACTATTGTTAATTCCACCAAATGGAAGGTTTGGATTGGCGTGGTGAATAACACAGTCATTTATTATAAACGCACCGCTTGTGGTTTCCCTTTCAAGTTTTGATGAAAATTTTTTGTCTTTTGAAAAGCAATAAAGTGCCAAAGGTTTTGGCTTAGAGTTTATATAATTAATTGCTTCATCTAAATTTTCATACTTTAAGATTGGTAGCAATGGTCCAAAGATTTCCTCTTGCATTATTTTGGAGTCTTTAGATGGGTTCAAAACAATTGCAGGTTCAATCGTGAGTTTTTCTTGGTGTTTTCTCCCGCCAAAAATTTTTGCACCACTTAACCTAGCATCTTCTATTAAACCGTCTATTCTGTCAAAGTGAGACTTGCTAACAATGCTACACATATTGTTTTTTGTCCCTTCAGATAAAAATTTCTCAAAATATTTTCTTATTTCAAGAATCAGTGAATCAACCAAAGATGATTGACATAAAATATAGTCAGGAGCAGTGCAGGTTTGGCCAGCATTAGCAAACTTAAAAAAAGCAATTTTCCACGCAGCGTCTTGAACGTTGCAATTTTTGTCAACAACTACGGGAGATTTCCCCCCAAGCTCTAGCGTAACCCCAGCCAGATGTTTTGAGGCAGCTTGCATCACAAGAGACCCTTTCTGGGGGCTGCCAGTAAAAAAAATATGATCAAAAGAAAGACTCAAAAGGTGTTCAGCCATTTTTCCGTCCCCTTCAATAACGGCAACTTCTTGTGGAGAAAAAACATTGTTACAAATTTCGCGAACGACTAAAGAGCTTTGGGGAGTAAATTCTGATGGTTTGATAATAGCAGCGTTTCCAGAAGCTATTGCGGAAATCAGAGGATTAATACTAAGCATAATGGGATAATTCCAGGGGGCTAGAATTAGAACTCGACCCTTTGGTTCAGCTAAAACTGAAGGCTCTGCAAAGGAAGTTAAAAGATTTCTGGGAACATATTTTTTTTTCATCCATTTCCCCACGTTTTTGATTGCAAAATTAAGCTCTGTCTTGATTCCTATAATTTCAGTTAGAACAGACTCAACATCAGACTTACCAAGGTCTGCCTTAAGAGCGGCTTTTATTTTTTCTTCACTATTTTTTATTTCAGATAAAAGTAAAGTAAGTTTTTTTTTGCGTTGATTTGAATTCTCATTTTTGAGCTTAAGCAGTGAAGGCTTCTGATTATCAAAAATAAAGGATGCTTTGTCAAATGTATCTTTCACCTTTCAATTTAATTAATTATAAATTATAACATTAATTAAAAATCGATGATTAAAGAAATAGACATAGGTCATAAAGCATATAGCGTAGACGAAGCATTGTCTGAGCTATCTTTTGTAATTAGCGAAGCTAAAAATAATAACTTAGTTGCTGTAAAAATAATTCACGGTTCAGGTGGAGGCTTCATAAGTCGCGCAGTTAGAGACTGGGGGAAAAGCCAAGAGGGAAGATTTAAGGCCATTATTTATGGAGAAAACTACAACATGTTCAATGAAGACGCTGTTAAGATGAGATCTGAAGCAAACGAAACCCAAGACATAGACTTTAATCGTACCAATGCAGGAATAACAATATTTTGGCTTTAAAGATTCCTAAGAGTCTTAACAGAAATTTTTGGGTTGGATATCATTGATTCATAAACCAAGCTAATTGGAATATTGCCCGTTGCGCTTACTTGGTCCATAAATTTAGACATTTCAAATTCTAACCCAGTAGAGTCAGATTCTTTTTTGTATTCTGACAAAATCTGTTCAAAAATAATTTTCCCCGTAATATAAGATGTTCCATATCCAGGTTGGCGCAAATAAAGAAGTTGCTCGAACTTAAGAAGGTTTTCTTCTCTTTCCATCCAACCTCTAGGTGTCCATGTCACGTGGACTTTTCCTGCATCCTCCATTGACATAAGATTGGCATGAGCATAAAGAGAGCCCAATCCTCTTGCAGCTCTTTGGGCTAACATAATCCAAACAATTTCTTTGCTTCGGGGAGAGTCATTATAAATGCCAGCATTCATAAAAACCTCCTCAACAGCTGTAGCGATTCCTTCATTTTTTGAATCAAAAATATTATATAAAAGAGGTGACCTTCTTATAATTCTTGAGTGAGGGTTGTCTCTCATCTCTGCCAATTCAAACCAATGATAAAAATGAGAATAAAGCGGGACGGGATCCAAGTGTAAACCAATTATAAAAAAATTTCTTTCATTTTCTGGAACAAACGACCCCATATGTTTTCTAAGCTCAGGTTCCATATTGTTTTTAACAGTTAAAATATTTTTTTCTTTTAAAAATCCCATTAGTCTTTGTACGCCCATTTCAGACAATTCTTTAAACTCATCCTCATTGCTTGCAGCAATAATTTTTGGCAAATTTGAGTTGTTAATTTCTTCAAGCGTTAGATTGTTCCATGCTCTAAAAAGTTCGCGCTCAAGAAGAAAAACTTCTTCTTCCCAACTGAAGGGTAAAAGGTGAACATTTTGTTGATACCAGGTGTAGTTTTCTTTTCCAACGCCAGAAGGACCGGTTTTTTTTGGAAGCTCACTCTCTAACCAAGCGACAAAACTATCAGTATCTACAATAGCCTGAGATACGGCCACATGTAAGTTGGGGTGTGTGGTTTTATTAATTTTTTTTGAAAAAGATTGAAGATCGCGAGATTGGTTTTTCATAATTTGTATCCCGCCCATCCATAAGTCCCTAGCATTGCCCACAAGATTTATTTTTGCTTGTTTCAGAAATGGGCCAATGGCTAAAAGCTTTTGTTCAACTTCTTTCGCATTTTTTTTACTTAGTGGAAAGCTATATGTCCACAGTTCAAGGGTTGCATGGTTAGTGGGCCCCTCATGGTCTGGAACATCGCTTTGGTAGTTCCATAAAACCCTATAAAAACCCGGATCTCTTTCCCAGGGTCTAAGCACCCTGTAATTAAAATCATATCCATTAATTTCCGCTACTAAAATTTTCCAATCTAAAATACCATCTTTATCAAGTAGCGAGGTGTCAAAGTTAATTGCCCTGTTTTTAATTGACAAAAACCTGGGGTGTTTATTCTTAAAAGCTTTTAAGGTATAATCGGGGACACCATTATTAAATGAGGGCCTTTCAAAAGCTCTCCATTCTATGAACAGTTTTTCAAGATCTTGAAGGCTTTGCCCGAAAAGAGAAATAAAAAAAAGAGAAAAAAAGAAGGTTTTTTTAACCAAGGATAATCTCATCAAATCCTACCCCAATTTTTTTTAATCTTTTAATCAAAGTATTTCCAAGCCCTATTGAAGGCGTTACAACACCACCAAAATTTTTTCCTCCAGGCAAAGAGTCTGGATTTTCAAGAATTAAACAAAGAGCGCTTTCACAGGCCATTCTTGAGGTCATTTTGTATCCAGGATCTCCGCTTGCGCTTATCATAAAAGCCTTCACACCCTTTTCAGTTTCTACTAAAAACCTTGTTTTAAAAAACCCAGAATCCATAACAGCCTTGCTGGGGCCCTGGCCAGGTTTCCTAAAAAGCGGCCTGAACAAATTTCTCAAAGGAGAAAATATTATTAAACCCAAAACAAACGTCATAAGTGTAACTTTCCAAGCGCTGCTTAGCTTTGAATAGTATGCCCCTTCTGAATAAACAAAATCTTTTCCATAATATTTGCCCGTTTCTTTTGAAAGAGCTGCCGATCTTCTAACAGTTCTTGTATTGGGGAGCGCCATCACAAATGGCCCTGTATATCCATTTAAATATTTTATTTTTTTCACTGACACCCTATCTGAGGTGTTATCGAGCTGATGCTTTGAAACTGTATTTTTTGGGTTGAGTGAAAACCTTCCAAAGCCGCCCTTGGCAGATTTAGCCTCCATAGACGTAAACATAGTTTCAATCGTTCCACCAGAGGCTTCGCCCTTCCAAGAGTGAAATCCAGAAATCTTTTTTATTTGCTCGTTTGTGTTGTTTACAGAAAAAAACACTCCAATATCAGATGGTACGGAGTCAAAGCCGCAGGCGTTGATAATTCTAACTCCCCCGCTTTGTGCATTTTCGTGATGTTTTTCAATTAAATCTCTCACCCAAAAGCTTTCCCCCGTAATATCAACATAATGGGTTTTTTCTTCTACGCACGATTCCACAACAAGCGAACCATACTTATAAAATGGCCCAGCAGTATTTAAAATTACCCTCGTTTCAGACGCCAACTTCTTCATCCCACTTTTATCTGAAGACTCAACCTCAAAGCACTTGATGGAATTATTGTATTTTTCAGAAATTGATTTGAGCTTGTTGATGTTTCTTCCGGCAATAGCAAAATTAACTTCGGGATAGTTGTTTTTTATGTAGTCCACACAAAGCTTTCCCGTGAACCCCGTGGCACCATAGATAATTAAATCAAAATTTTTCATTAGAAATTATGTTTATATACAATTAAATATTTATTATTTTAGTCAACACAACCAAAAATCTAATCAATTTAAGGAGAGAGAATGAAAAAAACATTTTTATTGTTAGTGCTGTTTATTGCTGCGTGTTCCAGTAGCGTATATGAGGATCAAGTTGTAACAAAAGAAGACGGAAAAGCGTACTTAATTAGTAGCGATAAGCTTTATTCTGGACCAATTGTTGATGAAAATGGAACGGTTGTGGGTGAGTATAAGTCTGGTATGAAAAATGGGCCTTGGGATGAAAAAAACTATAACAATGGAACCCGAAAAATTGCCAACTATGTTAATGGAGTTCCTGAGGGAGAGCAGATCACTTATATATTTCCTGGAGCCACTGATAACAACAAAAGATTAGAATATATAAAATATGAAAATGGTAAACCTGTAGGAACGTGGACAAGGTGGAGTAAAGACAAACAAAATAAATTGATTAAAACAGGAGAAATCGTTTTTGATCAAGGTGCTGGTAGATGGAGAGAGTGGGATCCAAATACTTTAGTTGTTACCAGAGCTGGAGACTATGAAAACTGGGAAAGAGTTGGAACATGGAAAAGCTGGGATGCAAATGAAGTAATTGTTAGCGAGGGAGAATATGTTGCTGGAAAAAAAATAGGAAAATGGATTTGGTATGAAAATGGAGAATCCAAGGGCTGGGAAGAAAATTATGAAAACGGCGTATTAAACGGATACTTTTTTAACCTATCTCCTTTATCAGATTATCGCGGAAAGGGCGAGTTCAAGTCGGGCATCAAAAATGGCCAGTGGGAAGAATACTATATTCAAAAAGATCGCTCATTGGAACTAAAACAAAAAGGAACATATGTTGATGGCATAAAGCAAGGCGTTTGGTCTCTTTATGCAAAAAATGGTAGAAGAATTGCAGAAGGAACATATGAAAACAACCAAAAAAATGGAACCTGGACAGAGGGTCAAGACATAGACTTTGGATCACGTTTTTACGGTAGAGGAACATATTCTTCAGATAAAAAAAATGGAGCATGGAAATATGTTGCCCCAAGACAAAATCCAATTATTGATGGCAGCTTTACAGATGGAGAGCCCTCCGGAGAATGGAAGGTTATTTATAATGGCAAAGAGCACGTTGGAACCCTTGAAGACTTACTGAATAAAATTCCAAAACTTAAAGAGTATAAATTTTAATTCTTTGTGATAGCGATATCGCCATATGACTTGACTGTTAGGTCATCAACCTGGACTGGAGTTAAAAACAGCTATGTTAAGGCAGTTCTTAATGCCGGTGGCTCCCCCTTTTTGCTTTCACAAACGTGTTCAAAAAAATATATTCAAGAAGCCGTTTCTATGTCAAGAGGGATTTTAATGGTGGGAGGACCAGATGTTCCGCCAGAACAATACAGTTCTAGTAACCCTAATTTAATTTCTCATAAAATGTCTACAGAAAGGTTTAATTTTGACTCAGCGCTTTTTGATGAAGCAATTAAGCAGAACAAAAAAGTGTTAGCTATTTGTGCCAGTATGCAGTTAATAAATGTTTATAAGGGTGGAACGCTTTATGAAGACATTAATAGGCTTTTTAAAAACAATATAAATCATGGTGTTTTTAGAGGACAAGCCAGTGAACACTCTGTTAAAATCAACAGGGATTCTCGTTTGTATCAAATAATCAAAAAAGACAATATATATGTTAAATCAAGCCATCACCAGTGTATCAAGGAGGTTGGAGCTGGAATTGAAATAACTGGTAATTCAGAAGACGGAATGATTGAAAGCTTTGAACTTGTTGGATATGAAGGTTTAATAGCAGTTCAGTGGCACCCAGAAATAACATATAGCGAAGAATCAAAAATGCTATTTGAGTGGCTAGTGAAATGATTAAGATACTTGCAGGAATATTAGGAATTTTTGGGCTTTTAAACTTAAATGATCCAGACTGGTTTGTTTGGACCCCCCTTTATTTACAGCCAATTTTTATTTTAGTTCAATATCAAAATAACCCCACGCTAAAGCCGGCAAAGGGAACCACAATGCTTATTTGTGTTTTTTTAATGTACCTGACTTTTAGTGGTTCGTTAAATGAAAATCAAGAAATAAATAAAATGGTAGGAATGTCTGAAAGCGAAAGAGAGCTTTTTGGCGTAGCGCTTGTTCTTATTTGGAATATTTTATTTTTAAATTTTGAAAAAAATAAAAAAACCAAGGCTTAAAGAATTTTTTATTTAATTAAAAAGGAACTACCGTGAACAAAAAAAACCTTTTAGGATTTTCACAATCAGAGCTGGAGAAATTTTTTTTAGAAATTGAAGAACCTTCTTTTAGAGCAAAACAACTGCTAAAATGGGTACATCAAAAAGGAGAGTTGGATTTTAATAAAATGACCAATTTTAACAAAAGTCTAATCTCAAAAATGCAAGAGATTGCTACGCTAGACCCACCCAAGGTAGAGAAAGTTCTTCATTCAAAAGATGGAACAAAAAAATACTTAATTAATTTGAATTCTGGTTCATCAATTGAGATGGTTAGAATTCCAGAAAAAAAACGCATTACTTTGTGTATTTCCTCTCAAGCCGGCTGTGCGCTTAAGTGTACTTTTTGTGCAACGGGAGCGCAGGGATTTGAAAAGAATCTTACTTCAGATGAAATTATTGGACAGTTGTGGTTAGCAAATTTTTACGACAGAAAAGATTCTCCTATAACAAATGTGGTTTTTATGGGTATGGGAGAGCCTCTTTTAAATTTTGATCCAGTTATTTCTTCTGCCAGTATAATGCGAAATGAGTTTGCATATTTTTTATCTAAAAAAAGAATAACCATAAGCACATCAGGATTAATACCTCAAATCAATAAGCTTGCAAGCAGTACTGACGTTTCGCTTGCCATTTCTTTACACGCACCCAATGATTCTTTGAGAGACATTATTGTTCCCATTAACAAAAAATATCCCATTAATAGTTTGCTGGAGGCCTGTAAAAACTACCTATCTGTTCAAAAAGATGAGCGCTCTTTAACAATTGAATATATTTTAATTAATGAAATAAACGATTCTTTAGATCATGCAAAAAGCTTATCAAAAATTTTACACGGACTTGCCTGTAAAATTAATCTCATCCCCTTTAACCCCTTCGATGGCTGTGATTATACCAGATCAAAGGAAGAAAACATTGAGTTGTTTAAAGGTTATTTGTTGAAAAGGGGACTGACAGCAACAGTTAGGTCTACAAGGGGGGGCGATATCGATGG
>JAFMFP010000027.1 GCA_017856055.1 Fidelibacterota bacterium
CTAACATTAAAAGTATTAAGCTTATTAGCATCTTTTAAGAAAATTGCATTGTTATGACCGTAAGGAAACTCTCTAGAAATTTCAGCCCCATTAATTATAATCAATTCTTTAGGGTTGAATGGCTGATTATATAGTTCCCACATTCTAAAAACGGATAAATCTTTCTTTTGATAAAATTGTTTAGCTAAATCAAAAGATCTATTTCGATCAGGGTGAGGAATATCATTTTTGTTTACTTGTCTTTCTAAATGTTCAGTAACAGCGAAAATATCTAATCCATCTTTAATAGCCTCTTCAATTCTGATATCAGGCCAAACACTCCCATCGGAAAAAACAGAATGGGAATGAAAGTCGCCAATGATGGTAAGATAATTATCTAAATTAGGAAAAGTAATTTCCCTTGATAGGTTAGGGTTTGCCTGTTGCGCAAAAATTGAACAACAGGCAACTAGAATAACAAATTTATTCTTCAGAACTTTCATCTTGTTTTGGTAATTCCCTTACATATTGATTAACACTTTCAATTTTTCCTTCAAGATCGAAGAAATACTGTTCTGATAAATCAGCTTCCCAAGTATTTCCATTCTTTCCAACAACTTTTGCAGTAGAATAAACTAAAACTCCAGAAGCAGGGTCAGTATCTTTGATTTTGATAGGTAACATTGCCCAAGGTTTCCATTCTTGAGATTCTCTATTGCTAAAAATTTCAGCTAATTGATCATGAGTTATCTCTTCTCCATTGAAAAGGAAAGGGTTAGTAAATAATAAAGAAACCGCTTCAGCGTCAAGCTCATTTGCTGCTTCAATAAATGTTTCTAGTATTTCAATTTCTCCTCTATTAGAGAAAACAAATGGTCTTCCGTTCCAATCATTTTCAGGGTTTCTTCCAATAAACTTTCCACCCTCTTTTAAACAACATTCATTTTCTTGATTGTCTCTATTTGTTCCCCAAATCCAAGAAACTTTACCCTCGTCCGCATCGTCAAAACGAATTACATCGATATAATTTGCTCTCAATTTAGTCCCATTCTTTTGAACTTCTTCATCGTTTGAAAAAGAAATTACAAATGAACCATCATCTCCAATATTTCTTAAAGGGATCATAGCCCAAGGTTTCCATGAGTATGATTCTAAGTTTTCAAACTCTTCTAATAGATAGTTAAGCTGGTCACCTTCAACAAATAGTTCCTTCATTTTATCAGAATCTAAATTTGAATATGCTTCAGTAAGATTTAGCGCTTTTTCCATATAATCATCACTTGCTAGCACATATGCTGCACCATTCAATTCATTTTCTTCTCCATTGGGTGGCATAAATTTACCAGCAGATTCAACTCCATCGTAATTAACTGAAATATTTTCTGTACAACTAAAGAAGAATAGTGAACACATTATGCTAAGACCATAAATGTTAAATTTCATAAGAATTCCTTTCGATTGTTAGACAAAAATCTAGGTTTAAAATATAGAAAAGAAAAATAAAAAAAGTGGAGCCGATCGGGATCGAACCGACGACCTCATGAATGCCATTCATGCGCTCTCCCAACTGAGCTACGGCCCCAATTGAAATGATATTAAAAACTAATATTTAGAATTAAAATAAAAATGGGAGAAAAAATCTCCCATTTTTAAGCACATATGAATAATTAATTAGTTAGAATCTTTACCACAATTTTCTTTCCAGGCTTTCCTCATTTCTAGAAGATTATTGATTGTCATCACAGATCCATCTTCAAAAATGATTGTTACTGGATAAATTAGTTGTGGTCTTTGTTTTCTTCCTGAAAACGAAGCATAAAAAGTTTTCATTTTTTCTGAAAGATCTTCTTCATTTTCAGCAGTAATAATCGTTCCATCAGGCATATAAAAGCTAACTGGAAATTCTATTGAAAAACATTTTTTATCGTTCTCATCTCCTCGACATGCTTGATAGGCATTTTTTAGCTCCTCATCAGAATTGATTGTTACTATTACTGGGTCTCCACCATCGGTTTCCGGTTTATATTCTATTTGAATAGGATATGAGAAAGTAGGTTTTTCTTTAACACCGGAACTTTCATATCGCTGTTTTAAAATACTCATAAATTCTTCTTTGGAGTTAGCTGTAAAATGCTCATCACCAAAATGAAATGACAAAGGAAAAGCAAATCTAAAACATTTTCTTGCATGACGATGACGATCATCTCCAATTCCATTTCTTATTGAATCATCTGATCCTAATATTCTTCCATCTCTAGCAAAATAAATCTTAGCAATATCTCCTACATCACGAGCCATATCTCCCATTGAAACACTGTAGCCATATTTTGGAGAAATTGATGCCGAAACAAAAATATGATCAAAATACTCCTCTTCAACAACTCGTAAAGAAGGTATTGGTAAATCTCCAGCATCAATATTTATCGCACTCGCATCATTCTCAATTGCTGCAATCAATTGTGAGTCATTCATTAAATCATCCTTTGAAAAAGGATTCATCGAATCACTACAAGAATAAAAAAAGACCGATAAAAATATAAATAAAGTTATTTTTCTCATTTTTTTCTCCTAATTATTTCTGTTGTTTTTACGATAACGATCTAAACGTCTTTTCATATCGCGTGGATTATTTTTTCGTTCGTTTAATTCTGAAGACAATTTATCCTTAATTTGTTCTTCCATCAATAGAAGCTTAACCATTTGATTGTCGTTTAGAATATTTTGAGCTGCTGTTAAAAAATTAGCATGCATTGTAGCAGCTTCAATTTTTAATTTTTTTTCCATCTCAATCACTTTATTGAAATCGGCTTTACTAGGCTTTTCAGTATCATTATCTAATTGTTTAATAGCATCTCGTTGTTTTTTCTTAATCTCTTCGATTTTTCCATGGAATTCTCTTTGAAGAGGAAAAAATTTCTCAGCTTGATCTGTGGAGAGCTCCAAATATTTTGTTTGCATCCCAACAAGCCATACTCCTTTTTTGTCCTGGATATCTTTTTTTGAAGAATTTTGATTTTGACCAAAGATTAAGCCACATAAAATTATTATTAAAATTAACTTTTTCATTTATTTCTCCTTTATATTATAAATTATTTTCAGCCAGTAATTCAATTGAGTCAAAACTATCTAGATAATTCAAAGAGTCGCTAAAATAAATACTTTCTGAAGAACTAAATAATGATGAATTAAAACCTAAATAAAACAGACAAATCACTGATATTGAACCAATATATTGAAATTGTTTTTTTCTTTTTTCATTTAAATGATGCTGTTGATGTAAATTATTTAAAAATTGACTCTCATCAATCGCTTCATTGAATTGATAATGTGTTTTTTTTAAATCATCCATGATTCATCCTTTTTTTTAGAGTTTTTACCCCATGAGCATAATTATTTTTTGCTGCATCCTCAGAAATTGATAGTACCTCTGAAATTTCCTTGTAACTAAGTTGATTTGCTATCCTTAAAACAATAACATTTCTCTGTTTCTTTGGAAGCATCTCAATATTTTTCCATAATTCTTTACTCAAAAAGGCTTTTTCATGAGTTGAATCATCGATTGAAGGTTCTTTAATTTGATCTAAATGCAGAAATGAATTCCATTTATTCTTAAAAAAATAGGAATTAAGAACATTAATCTTTACTCTGTATAAATACGTATTAAATGATGATTGAAATCGAAAGTTTTTTAAACCTTTGATTAAGTTTAAAAAAACTTTTTGAGTTAAATCATCAGATTCAACTCTATCTTGAGTGATAGATAAAAAATAATTATATGTCATATTTAAATGTTTTTTTACTAATTCATTGAAAGCTTCAATTTCACCATTTTGATAATCTTTAATTAGCTCATTATCGCTTTTCATATATTAGACTACCTGTAAGTAATAAAAGTAAAAAATTAATTAAAATCACCTTTCAAGCATCTTGAAACGAAAGGGAATTCATCTGTTACAACATAATAATAAATCCCATCAGGAAATTCAGGGGTTACCCCAAATCTTCCGTTACATTCATCCAAATCTCCAGAACCTTCTATATATTCATAATCCTGAGTAAAGGCTCCCATAGGAATTGGAATATTAGGAGATGAATTTCCTTGACCAGGTCCACCAACCAATGTTGTTAAAATGTTGGGACGACCTGGATCGCCTTCAGATTTTAGTTGATAGCTTGATTGTAATGAAACAATAGCACTATTAGGATCAAACGAATTAGAATAACCATATCGGGCATATACTGGAAATCCATCGGCTGCCCACCCCACTAAGGTCATTCCTTGATTTTCTCCTAGGAAATCAACCAAGAGTTCTGGCATGCCATGGTAGTGATATTGACCATTAGGCTGAACATGAGCATGATTCATATCATCTCCAAAATCAAACGTGTTGTGTCCTAAAGCTTCAATACTCCAATTGCCTTGTCCTTGAGCTAAGCTGCATACCCCATTATCATCACATCTTCCAGCTGTAGCAGGGTCAAACTTTACACTATTTATTGAATATGCTATAATTTGTGCAGGACCATTTACATTAACTCCATTATTCGATACAATTTCAGGACAAAGAGTGAATGTCTCACTTATATTTTGAGCAGTAATAGTATTAGGATTATTATTATTTGGAAATGTTCCAACTTCATGATTCGGAATCCCATTTCCAGTTAATATTCTGGAAGTTTCATTAGATGACCAACTATAAATGCTATATGCGTTAATAGATTCATCACTGTTATACATCCTGACACTTATATCTGTAAGAATGTCTTTAGTAGAATAATTACTTTCACACTCTTCCGTGTAGAGCGTGTCATTTCCAGATTGACATCCAAAAAGTAAAAAAGTATATATAATAAATTTTTTCATTTATTCTCTTTGTATTAAAAGTTATTTGACTTCCTTAATGTTAGAAAGTAGAAAATTGGAAAAGTAAAAAAGAATTACTTTTTTCTAGCATTAATGAAGGATTGGACCCCAAGTAAGATAGCGATCAAACACAAAACAAAAGTTAAAAATTGCTCAAGAGTAGCTAAAGGTCTATCTAGATCATTACCACTTAACAAATAACCAAAAAGGAGTGGAATTGACTTGTAGGTAGCACCACAACCCATACCAAAAAAGAAAAGATTCAAATGAGCAAAGTGTTTGTGCATCGAAGGAAATTGTCTTCCAAGCATTAACATTAATTGAATGAATCCACCAATGAATCCAGGTATTAAAGCGGTAAATTGATTAGAGATTAAATAAAAGACTAATGCAAGACCAATCAATGATAAGCTGATTTTATTGAAAACATTATCCATTATTTAAATTTAATTAATCTACAGGTTTAAACAACAATTTCTTCATATTAGCATCACTTCTAATTGCCTCTTCGGAAAATTTAAAATTCTTAAATAATCCTTGATTATAAAGCTCTGCTTGATCATCATAATGTTTTGAACCAAAAACTCCAGATTGACCTGTAGGAAGAATACTAAATCCATTATCTAAATTTGAGAGATCAATAATTCTTCTCATTGAAGAACCAGCACGTACTTCAAAAGGTTTTTCAACGCTGTAGCTAGCGGCTTGAGGAGTAAATCCTGAGCCACTCATTGGGAGTGGACCGACACTAAACTTTATCAATTTTTCAACCAAAGGATCTTTATCTAAACGATGCTTAAAACTAACTTGATGAACATCTCCCCAAACAATTTTTGATGGTTCTCCAAAATTATTTTTTATAAAAAAGTACGCATCGTAAAATGATTGATTCATTATATCATTCAATGATTCCTTTTTACTTGTAGAAACATTATCAATCCATTTTGAATTTCCATCACGAAACATTTTACGTAAAGCGATAGATCGTAAGTATTTCAAGCTATAAAATGTATCAAATGAAGTATTTCCAAACTGTGATAATTCATCTTGAAACAAATTTTTCAACGTGGATAAATAAACTGAATGAAATGCTACAGTAGCTGAAGAATTTTTACTCTCACTGCCATTCCATTCTGAAATTAAATTATAGATTTGATCTCCTTCTTTAGAAGACCCCACAGAGTAGTATTCAACAAAAATCTTAGCATATTCTTCTCCGAATGGTGAATGAATATCATTTAGCATTGATTTCATGTCCTCAACATTCAATTTCTCTTTAGAGTTAATTCTAAAATCAATTTGTTGAGCTCTACTAGGATCAGCCCAGTATCTTGAAATGTAATATGGATATGAATCATCGATTGTCTTATTATTTCCATTTGAAATATATCCTTTTTCAGGATTAAATAAGTATGGCATTTCTTCAAATGGGATATATCCTTTCCAGTCATTCTTAGAAGTTGATCCATCAAAAGGTAATAAGTTTTCTCCTCCATCACGAATCGGTATTTTTGAACTAGGTCTCCATCCAATGTTACCCTGTACATCTGCATAAGTCCAGTTCTGTCCTGGAGCGCCAAAAAGTTTTGAAGCCTGAGAAAATTCTTCCCAGTTTTCTGCCTGTCCTAATTTGAACAAGGCGGTGGTTTCATCAAAAGCATCATATTCTGTCCATCGGAATGAAATTGCTTTGTTAAGTTTTTTAGCATCTTTGTGAATTTCAGAGATAATAGGTCCCCTATGGGTAGAACGAACATCAAATTGTCTTATTTCTCCACTTTTCAATTGAACAGTTTCTTTTCTGATTTTTAAGTCAACCCATTCTCCATCTAAGAAATACTTGGTAGAATCTTCATTGATAGTCTCGATATAAAAATCCATATCATCAGTCATGACATTTGTAAAACCCCATGCTATTGATTCGTTGTGGCCTAAAACAGGCAATGGAAATCCGTAAAGACCATATCCACCAAAATTAAAACTCGGACTTTTTAAGCGAATCTCATACCACCAAGGAGGTTGATTGTATGCTAAATGAGGATCATTAGTAAGCAAAGGCATCCCTGACTCAGTTTTTTTACCAGAAAGTACCCAGACATTTGAACCATATCCTTCACGATCTGTGTTTAATAACTTCCTAAGAGACTTTGAGTCATTCGAAAAAGACTGAAAAGTTTCCGAAAGCATATCATTGGTAGCAATTGTTATAAAAGAGGGGTCATATTCAGGTAGAATATCCTTTAAATATTCTTCCCCAAGTTTTTCATGAATAGCTCCAAAAAATAATTCTGAATCCCATCCTCCTTCAAGTTCCCATGCCATCATTGTCGACAAAGCAACAATATCAATTGGTTCAAACAAGGGAATTTCTTTGATTCCCAATAATTTAAATTCTAGTGGATATTCTGATGGTGATAAAGAGTTAATGTATGAATTAATTCCATCGCAAGTCCATTGAAGATAATTTCTGATTTCAGGAGAAATCTTTTTTTCACTTTCAAGTGCAACATTTTGGAAGCCAATTGTTCGAATGAACTTATCATTAGAAAATAAAGTATCATTTATAACTTCGCTAATCTGACCTTTATATGCATATTTCAAGAAAGTCATTTGATATAGCCTGTCCCTTGCACCAAGGTAACCTGCTACAGTGAATAAATCACTATCATTTTCAGCAAAAATATGAGGCACTCCAAAATCATCGAAGAACACATCGACTTTTTCCTCTAAAGCAAGATCTTGATTGATGCCTTCATATTGAATTTTTGCTGGAGAAATAAATGATTTAAAACTCAAAAATCCAATGGTAATAACAGTTAAAATAAAGAATAAAATATTTTTTTTGGACAACATTGACAGAACTTAAAACAAAAATTATTACTTATTTAAATTTTTTTTCTAAAAGAAGTAAATAGGATTTAAAAAGTAATCCTCCTCCTCCACTATATCCAACTAATCTGCCACTTGATCCTATCACGCGATGACAGGGAATGATAATAGGAATCCGATTAGATCCAGTGGAACGACCTACTGCTCTAGAAGCTTTTGGAAATTTTATTTTTTCTGCAATTTGTTTGTAGGTTAATGTTTTTCCATAGGGAATTTTTTCAATAGCAGAAAAGACTTTTTCTGAAAATAAATTAGTTTCTTGATAAGTTGGTATATCAAATTTCTGAAGTTTTCCATTGAAATAAGCTTGAATTTGATTTATAACTTCTCGTTCAAACGGAGATGTAATATTACGACTTATTTTTAAGGATAATTGTGGATTAATGAATCCCTTCTTTGTTTCAGAAAAATCTAAAGATAACAAAGTAGAATTATTATGTTGAATTCTGAAAAAATAATGAAAATTTTGGATCTGGAAAACTTTACTTTTCAAAATAATTGCTGTCTTTTAAAACTTGCACGATTTGTACTCTAAAATTTTGATACCATTTAGGTCCATTTTTTTTGGCTTCAATATGCAAAAGATTTTTTCTCCACTTTTCAATAGAATCTAAATTTTTCCAATAAGAAATGAATGTATTTTGCTTACCATTTCCAAATTTTTCATAACCTAAATATCCGTCAATTTTGGTGACCTCATCAATTGTCAATAAATCCATTTCGGAATAGCCTTCTAAATTGTCACTTAATGTATATGAAAAGATTACTGCATATGCATTGGTAACATCATCAGGAATTGTATGCACTACTTTAATTTGACTGCGGTTCCATAAATGAAAATCTCAGAAGCTCCAGCTTGTAACATAGAAGTAGTAAATCGAATGCCAACAATTGCATCAGCATTTAATTTTTCAGCTTTTCGAATCATTCTATCCATCGCTTGTTCTCTGGATTCAGCCATGAGCTTAGAATATTCAGTAATTTCACCACCAACCATATTTCTAAAAGCAGCTAAAATATCCTTTCCTAAATGACGTGCACGAATAGACTGGCCAGAAACAACTCCAAGAACTTCTTGGATGGGTCTATCTTGAATAGTTTCTTGAGTTGAAATTATCATTCATTTATCTCCTTTGAATAGTAATCATCTTCTTTATTGGATAGTCGATCTTTGATGGTTTTTATTAAAAAAACCAGAATTCCACCATACACTAAAAGCAACATTAAACCATCAGGATAAAACGTTTCTATTGATTGAATTGAGAAAAATACAATCAATAGATAAAGGGCAATAAAGATTATGTAACCTAGTTTTTCCATTTGGATAAATTAAATATAATTTTTTGTAATTATTCATTATTATATTGCGAAAATGAAAAATAGTCAAAATATAATTATAGCTTTACTTATTATTGGAATAGCCTACTTGGGATATTCTTTAAATGATACAAACAACGAACTTAAAAAGTATAAAGATCGATATAAATCCGTCTCAATTAAATATATTCAAGAAATCATCGATCCCCCATTGTTAGAAAAACCTGATAATGAAGATATGCCAACTACGACAGTTGATTTTTCATCAAATATATTGGAATTTGAAAATTTAGATGGTCAATCTTTTACCTTGAACGATTTTAAAAATAAAGTTTTATTTATCAATTATTGGGCTACTTGGTGCAATCCTTGTTTAGCTGAAATGCCTCAAATGGCTGAGCTATATAAGAAATATGAAAACAACAATGAAATTGCATTCTTGTACCTTTCAAAAGAAGAAAAACAAGTAATTAAAAACTATCTACCCAAAGATGAAAATCTTCAAAAACTACCTCTCTATAAAGTTATCACAGATGACGAATTATTCGCCACAAGAGGTATTCCAACAA
>JAFMFP010000006.1 GCA_017856055.1 Fidelibacterota bacterium
AGAACTGCAACTGGAGTTAATTGCTCCATTTCAATAAATTGTTTGAAAAGTGTAAATCCAAGACCAGGATCGATGATTAAACATTTTTTATCTTGATAAACTATATAAGTATTTTCTTCAAGAAGCTCCGAGACAATTCTTTGATAATCCAACGTTAAATCCTATCATAAAAATATGGGAGCAAACTATTGATTTTATCTTGAAATGAATGCGGGTTTAAGAACCTGATGGTTGCAGCGATTGAGGATAGTAGAGAGTTCCCATCTTGAGGAGTGAAACAAAATCCAGAAATTTGGTTACCATTCTTAACGTTAATAGTACTTTCAACGATAACAGTTTGGTTAAGTATTCTTCCATAAATACCCTGATCTCTACCAAATGAAAAGATTTCATTAGCTGACTTATGCTCAGTAAGTGCAATCCTATCATTATCTTTCAATAGTTTTATTACTTTTTCTTTTGAAGTAGGTTCCTTGACTTTTAAGTCAAACCAAACAACATGCATGTATTGACTATTTACGATCATAGCAGAAGAAAATAAATTAAGATCTAAATTTAATGTTGCAAAAAGTGCATTAGCATCTTTAGCATGATGAGTGCCAAATACTTCATCTTTATGATCATTGACTGTTGGAGATGGTGCGAAACCTGAAGATTGACTAATATCACTACTTCTTCTAATACAGACAAATTTACCTTCTGCTAAATTATCCGGACCATCAGATAATGCTAAAGTATTAACAAGACATGCAATGTTATGTGTATTACATGAAACAATCTGTAAAAACTGATCCTCAGATGATATAACATGATCATTAATACCTCTTGCATATTTTTTACCAAACCCATCTTCACTTCCTTGAGCTAAAAAGCCCTTCACTCTATCTTTATATGGTAAATAAAATTCTTGCTTATTTTTATTACCAAATCCCTTCGGAGTACAATCAATAACTACTGAAGCTCGAGAAATTGCTTCTTCCATTGTAAAATCAGGTTCAAGTCCAATTGCTTTGAATTCTTCAACTTTTTCTTTTAAAACTGAAAGCCTAGCACCTTTACGAATCAAATTTTTTATTTTAGGAGCATCAACCGTTAAAGGGGTATGCTTATGGAATGTTACTTCATCAATACCAAGTTTACTTTTTAAATCACACATAATTCCTATTAATGGCTCACCAATCGTACCAGTACCAACAATATGAACAACTTTTCTATCCATCAAATCTCCTTAAAGTTTTTTGAAATTTTTAAAATTTATTAGAAACCAAATTGTTATTACACCAATGACAATTACTAACGAAAAAAGAAAATAATTAAAGTAGTTGTACATTTATAACTTAGATTCTTTTAAAGTTAAAATTTTGTTCTTCAAATTTACCATTGTAATCATTAAAAAAGTGAACACAAATAATGAAAAAAGAAAGTAATTTAGTATTCCAGAGGGCTGTTTATTCATCTCAACTTGAGGATGCAACTGAATTTCTTCTGCCCAAAAAGTTACAGAGGTAAAAATGATTGGGATATCAATAAAGGCGATAATTCCTAAAATACTACAGATTAAAGCAGCTCTTTGTCTATAAAGACCTATATTTCTTAAAATAAAATAACCTACATAGATTATAAAAAGCAGTAACGTAGTAATTAGTCTTGGTTCCCAAACCCAAGGTTTACCCCAGATAGGAGTAGCCCAAATAGGTCCTGTTACCAGCACTAATGCAATAAAGAGTGTCCCTACCTCTGCAGATGCTAAAGCAAAACGGTCATATTTTAAATCTTTTTTAAATAGATACAGAACACTTGAAATCATCACAAAAAAATAAGCCAAGAATCCGGACCAAGCAGCTGGAACATGAAGATAGAATATTTTTTGTGCCCATTCTTGTTCGGGAACCATCGGAGTAAAGAAAATTATGGCAATTAGGTTTATAAAAACTAAAAAAATGGTAATTATAAATAATGCTAAATTCATCTATTTCTTAATTAATGTACTAAAAAATTGAACGCCCAATATAACCGAAATTAAACTGTAACTCAATAAAATCATAATGGAAGGTAAGTTGCTAATATTATCATCAATATATGTATTTGTAAAAATTCTAGAACTATTAATTAGAATTGGAGTCAGCAGAGGAAAAAAAATTAACGGGAAAAGAAAGCTCTTAATTCTTTCTGAAGAAGTAATTAAATAAATAATAATTGCCAATGAAATTATTGAGATATTAGAAATTAAAAATAAAGGGAAAAGTATTTTTAAGTCACTTATTGAAATCATAGGATTTAATAAAGAATAGAAAAGAAAAATTAAAAATTCGATAATCAATAGCACAAATGTGAACACTAAAAGCTTACTTAAAAAAAATAAATGTCCATAAACAGGAGAAGAATAAATTAGATCATATATTCCGAATTCTTTTTCTCTAGCAAAGGAATTCTCCACTACTTTTATTGATGAAAAAGAAATAATTATCCAAAAAAAACTACTTAAAATATTTGGATCATTTAAGAAAGTTAATGGCATAGAAAAAAATAGAAGTATCAATGAAGATAAAGCAAAAAAACTTATGTAAAATAAATTGAATGATGACTTTACCTCAATAATTATTTCATTTTTGATTAAACTAAATAACATTTTGTATTGACCCAGATTGAATTAGATATGTTGCATCTGCAATTTCTTTAAATAAATGATGATTGTGCGTTGAAAAAATCACAGTTTTATTTTCAGATTTAAATTTTTTGATTAATTCTTTTTGAGTACAGATTGAATCA
The DNA here is from genome assembly GCA_017856055.1 of Fidelibacterota bacterium. Taxonomy (GTDB): domain Bacteria; phylum Fidelibacterota; class Marinisomatia; order Marinisomatales; family Marinisomataceae; genus Marinisoma. The sequence continues at coordinate 2,770 of JAFMFP010000006.1, forward strand.
TCATCTAAATTTGAAAAAGGTTCATCCAGCAATAAATAATCCCAATTTGTGCATAGAGCCATTAACATTTTATTTTTTTGAAGATTCCCTCTGGATAAATTTTTTAATTGTTTATCTAATTGTTCATTTAGATTGAGCTGTTTCACATACCTATTAAATACTTCACAGTTAAAATCTGTTTCGTAAAGTGAAGTGATGATTTTAAGATTATCTTTAATAGTTAAATTTCCAACTACATTATCCTTATCGCTTAAAAAAAATGTCCTAAATCCATTATTATTAATTTTTCCTCTATCAATTTCAGTAGTTCTGGAAAGACAATTAAGCAGGGTTGATTTACCAGATCCATTACTACCTATAATCATTATTATTTTACCTAAAGGAAAGTCTATAGAAAGATTTTTTAGAACATGATTTGAATCAAAGGATTTGTAAAGTTTCTTTGCAGATAACATATGATATCAACTTTTAATTAGAGGTCCAAAAACATATAATAAAACTAAAATATAACAGAAGAAGATAAAAAGCTGGTTAAATATTTCCATTCCTACTCCCGGTTGGCCAGAATGCTAAAATTGCACCCAAAATCATTATTATGCTTCCAATCCAAACCCAAGAAACTAATGGGTTTATCATAATTTTAAAAAAACCTACATTTTTTTCTGCATCATAGGATGAAAAAATAGAATAAATATCTTTACTTAAATTTGAATTAATATCTAATTCACTATGAGGTTGTCTTTGTTCCGGATCTGAATTCCAGTAAAAGTAGACTCTTTTCTCTGGATAAAGCTTACCAATAAAATTATTAGATGAAGAAATAATATCAAAATCACTAATAAATGCGAAGTGGTTTCCTCTAGCTTCGCTGGTAATATCATTTAGTTTAAAAATGTAATTGGAAAAATAAATTTCTTCTCCAGGCTTTAGACTAAATTCTTTCTCAGTTTCAAATGCTTTACCTATAAAACCGACAAACATCAAAGTCAAACCAATGTGAACTATGTAACCTCCTGAACGATGTCGATTCCTAACAAAAGTACTTAGTATTGAATGAAAAAAAGAGGATGACTTTCTATGCTTAAGAAAGATTCTATAAAACTCAGTAACTATGGCAGTCGAAGTAAAAACAATACCAATTAAGGTTAAAAAAACATAAAAATCAAATTTATTAAAATATAAGATTAGATAGGCAGAGCCGAATGCAAAAGAAAATAAAGTTGGAGTTTTAAATTTCTTGACAATTGATTCTCTAGGTGTATTTCCCCAAGAAAGTAATGGACCCATTCCCATAAGAATCAATAATAAAATTCCTAAAGGAATATTTAAAGCGTTGAAATAAGATTGCCCTATATGAATTTTTTCATCATTCCATGCTTCAGAAAGAATTGGGAAAAGTGTTCCCCAAATTATTGTAAAACACATTATAACGAGTAAAAAATTATTGATTAGAAATCCACCTTCCCTTGATTTAATGGATTCTATTTTATCATTTACAATTAATTTTGATTTATTAACAAAATACGTCCCTAGACTGATTAAAAATAACAGGATTAAAAACGCAAAAAATATTGGCCCTAAAGATTCTGCAGTAAAAGAATGGACTGAAGAAATTATACCGCTTCTTGTAATGAATGTTCCTAGTATAACTAAAATAAATGAACCAGAAGCGAGAAAGAAATTCCAAGATTTTAAAATTCCTTTCCTCTCCTGAATGATAATAGTGTGGATAAATGCTGTCAAAAGCAACCAAGGCATTAACGAAGAATTTTCAACTGGGTCCCAAGCCCAATACCCTCCCCAGCCAAGCTCATTATAAGCCCAATATCCTCCAAGAATTATTCCTGCTGTTAAAAAAGTCCACGTAAATAATGACCATTTTCTTATAGAATAGATCCATTTATTTGAGAGCTCGTTAGACATTAATCCGGCAATAGCCATAACAAAAATTATTGTCGTACCAATAAAGCCAAAATAGAGTGTAGGAGGATGAATAGCCATAGTCACATTTTGAAGAAGAGGATTTAATCCGTTACCATTGGAAACAATTATATCTGAGCTTACAGGTTCAAAAGGGTTGGCTATAAAATTATTTAACATAAGAAAAAATGCTAAAATTACATTAAGCATTAAAAAAGAAATATTTTTGATTGATGGTATTTTTTTTAAAGTACACAGTATAAAAAATATGGCATACAATGAAGTGATAGATGACCAAAATAATAGCGATCCTGCTTGCCCCGCCCATAAGGCAGTCATTTTAAAGAATAAAGGAGTTTCATAACTCGAATACTGTGCAACATATTGTAAATTAAAATTACTAACTAACAATTCATTCAAAAGACAAAGATTCGAAAAAATAATACAAAAACTTTGTGATAACAAACTTCTCTCAATGACCTGTAAGTATCTCTGATCATTAGAATGTTTATAAAGGACAAAAAGAAAAAAATTAAATAATGATAAAATTCCTGCTAGACTCAGGATTAAGCTTCCAATTTGTGAAACCATTATATTGAACTTTTATTTTTGAGATCACCCTCGTATCTAGATGCACATTTTGTCTGTAGATCTTCAGCAATGATTCTGTTATCGCTATAGGAACCAGTTACTACAACTTCTGCGTCATCTTTGAATAAATCAGGACGAATTCCATTATATTCAACTAGAACTGTATTTTCTGCATCATAAACATAGAATGATACCTCAAGTAAATTATCTGGATTAATTTTAATACTTTCAGGTAATATTCTACCTCCTAATTTCATTTTATTTATAGGTGAGACATTATCAGATAATTCAGAAACTGTAAAATATTTAACTGATGACAAATTTCTTTCATCATATTGTGTTAAATAGATTGTCCATGATATAACGAGCATCATAGATAGTATAAGTGTTATATAAAACTTATTCATTAAAAACTAAAGGATTCTTCCCATTCTCCATAAACTGATTTCATTAAGTCAACAATCTCACCAAGGGTTCCACCATGGTCAGCAACATCAATAATATAATTAACTAAATTTTCATTTTCTATACAGGCCTTTTTTAAAAGATCTAACTTTTCCTGAACAGCAGAATTATTTCTGCTATTTCTTATTGAATTTATTTTTTTTATCTGATCTTTTTCGGCTGCATGAGAAATCTTCAGAATTTCAATATCAATCTTCTCATCTTCTTCAACAAATTCATTAACTCCAACAATAATTCTTCTCTTGGAATCTACTAGTTCTTGAAATTCAGAAGCAGATTCAGAAATTTTTTTCTGAAAATATCCATCCTCAACAGCCTCAACAGTACCACCCATCTGATTAATTTCATCAAAATATTTTAAAGCTTCTTCTTCAATTTCATCAGTTAGCTGTTCCACATACCATGATCCACCTAAAGGATCAGCTACATTTGGTACTCCCGTCTCAAATGCAAGTATTTGTTGAGTTCTTAAAGCAATTTTTGCAGCTTTTTCTGACGGAAGAGCTAAAGTTTCATCAAGTGAATTGGTGTGTAAGGAATTTGTACCTCCTAAAACTGCAGACATGGCTTCATAAGCGGTTCTTATTATATTATTTTCTGGCTGTTGAGCAGTTAATGAACATCCAGCAGTCTGTGTGTGGAACTTCAACTTCAAAGAATTTTCATTCTTTGCACCATATTCGCTTCTAAGCTTATTTGCCCAAATTCTTCTTGCAGCTCTATATTTTGCAATTTCTTCAAAAAAATCTTGATGAGCATTGAAAAAGAATGATAGCCTATGGGCAAAACTATCTATATCTAACCCTCTTTGAATGCAAGAATCAATGTAAGTAAAACCATTGTTCAGTGTAAATGCAAGTTCTTGGCCAGCAGTGGAGCCAGCTTCACGAATATGATATCCGCTTATTGAAACAGGATTATATAAAGGCATATTATTTGAACAGTATTCAATTATATCAACAACTAACTTAATTGATGGATTAGGAGGAAATATCCACTCTTTTTGTGCAATATATTCTTTCAAAATATCATTTTGCAGTGTCCCTCTTAATTTTGAAATATCTATTCCCCTTCTTTTTGCTAATGCCACATAAAAAGCAAAAAGAATAATAGCTGGACCATTAATTGTTTGAGAAACAGAAATTTTTTCTAAATCTATTCCATCAAATAAAATTTCCATGTCATTAAGAGATGCAACACTTACCCCACAAACACCCACCTCCCCTACAGATAATTCATGGTCAGGGTCATATCCCATCAATGTAGGCATATCATATGCTACTGAAAGTCCAGTTTGTCCATTTTTTAATAAGTACTTATATCTTTGATTTGTTTCTTCTGGAGTACTAAACCCTGAAAATTGTCTCATAGTCCAAATTTTTCCACGATACATATTAGAATGGATTCCTCGCGTGTAAGGAAATTGCCCAGGTTTTAAAGAGTCTTTATTTTCAGAATAGAATTCCTTGAGTGTTTTACCACTTAGACTATTAAAGTTCTTTTCGTTATCTTTATTTGTACTCATTGTATAATAAAACTCTCAATTTTTGATTTTATTGAATCAGTGTCTAGGCCAACTTTTTCTAATAGTTCATCTCTAGTACCATGATCTACAAAGCTATTTGGTAGGCCTAAAGTTAGTATATCATTATTAGAATTGCTCGAAGAAAAATGCGATAATATGCTTTCGCAAAAACCTCCATCTAAATTACCTTCTTCAATTGTTATGATTTTTCTAAATTTCTTTTTAGCAATTTTTAAATACTCTTCATCAAGCGGTTTAATAAATCTACAATTAACAACCTCAATGTTAATTCCTTTTATCTGAAATTCTTTCGCGATATCAACACTTTTATAAACCATAGACCCTACGGCTAATATTACAAAATCTTCACCTTTCATTAATACTTCCCAAGAACCTTTAGGAATTAAAATTGGAGTATCTGAGGTATAAATAATTGAATTATCTTTGGGATAACGAATACTAATAGGACCCTCATTATATGTTGTAGCAGAATACAATAGATTCTTCAATTCATTTCCATCTTTTGGAGATGCAACTGTCATACCAGGGATACACTTTAAATAACTGATATCTAATACGCCATGATGAGTTGCCCCATCTTCACCAACAAGTCCTGATCGATCTAAACAGAAAATAACTGATAACTTTTGTAGTGCAATATCATGAATAATTTGATCAAATGCTCTTTGTAAAAAAGTTGAATAAATTGCAACAATAGGAATTTTTCCACTAGCTGCTAAAGCACCAGCAAAAGTTACCGCATGGGCTTCAGCAATTCCTACATCAAAAAATCTATCTGGATAATTTTCGGCAAATTCTACTAAACCAGTTCCTTCTTTCATGGCCGCTGTGATTGCAATAATATCATTATTGTCTTTTGCTAATCTTAAAATCTCCTTCCCAAATACATTTTGATAAATGATAGAAGGACTTGAAGATTTAGTTTCTTTTTGCTTCACTCCATGAAATTTAACAGGATCTTTTTCAGCATAGTCAATTCCTTTACCCTTCTTTGTAATAGCGTGCAAAACAACTGGAGAGTTAATGTTCTTAATTTTTTTGAAAACTGATACTAATTCTTCAACATTATGACCATCTACTGGACCGAAATATCTAAACCCTAACTCTTCAAAAATTGTAACTGGAAGAAAAAAACTTTTTATACTTTTTTCCGCTTTATAAAAAAAAGATTGAAGAAGTTTTGGAAATTTTGTTAATAGTTTTGTAAATCTAGATCTAACAACGTTGTAATACCTATTAGTTGAAATTTTTAATAAATAATTTCTAAATGCTCCAACATTAGGGCTAATTGACATATCATTATCATTTAAAACTAGTAAGAATTGTTTCTTTTGATGTCCAATATTATTCATTGCTTCAAAAGCTAAACCTCCACTCATTGCACCATCGCCAATTACACTAACAACCTTAAAATTCCCACTATTTAACTCTCTAGCTTCAACAAAACCAATTCCAGCTGAAATAGATGTAGAAGCATGTCCAGCTCCAAAAAAATCATGTATGCTTTCAGATCTCTTTAAAAATCCACTCAAACCATTCATTCGACGTATAGTAGAAAAATCATTAAAACGACCAGTTAATATCTTATGTGCATAAGCTTGATGACCTGTATCCCAAATAATTTTGTCTTCAGGAGAATTAAAAACGTAATGTAATGCAGTAGTAATTTCAATTGCTCCTAAAGTTGGAGCTAAGTGTCCACCAATTTCTGTGATTGTGTCAGTGATATAATGTCTTAATTCATCACAGATTTTAGGTAATTCATTTTCTGAATAATTTTTTAAATCTTTTGGCGAATTAATTCTATTTAAATATTTCATTTTTTAACTAAAACAAATTTCATGGATAAATGTTTCTTGAAAAATTTCAGGGTGAAAAGTTATACCAATATGCTTTCCGGACTTTATTCCAACTACTTCATTTTGAAAAAAGGCAAATGGCTCAGTATCTTCTCCATATGAAATAATTTTAGGCGCTCTAATAAAAGAGCCTTGAATGAGTCTTTCATCAAATGAATCATTTTTTAACTGAATACTAGCTGAAAAGGAATTGATCTGTCTACCATATGCATTTCTTTCAACCAGTACATCAAGAATATTTAGAGATTTCACAATCTTATCATCTTCTATTTTAGACATTAAGATTAAACCTGCACAGGTTCCTAGTATAGGAAATGAGCGAGAAAATGATTTAATTTCTCTAGCAAAATTTTTCTCTCTATTAAGAAGATTATAGATTGTAGTTGATTCACCTCCTGGAATAATTAACCCTTCTATTTGGTCAAGCTCTTTAGAAAATTTTATTTCTTTAGAAGTCTTACCTAATTGATTTAATATTTCCAAATGAGATTGAAAATTCCCCTGTAATGCTAAAACGCCAATCAATTTAATCTCCTCGATTAGAAAACTTTTCATCCTCACTTAGATCGCTCATTAAAATTCCTTTCATAGCGTCTTTTAAATTATAGGAAGCTTTTAATACTTCTTCAGAATTTTTATAATGAGTAACCGCATGTACAATAGATTTAGCTCTTTCTAGCGGATCAGAGCTCTTAAAAATACCAGAACCTACAAATACAGTTTCTGCACCCAATTGCATCATTAATGATGCATCAGCAGGAGTAGCGATTCCTCCAGCTGCAAAATTGGGTACTGGTAATTTTTTATTTTGTAAGACATATTTAACTAAATCAGTAGGTACTCTAAATTCTGAAGCTTTTTCATCCAAATTATTTTCTGTTAATTCAAAAATTTGTTTATTAATCATATTCATATGTCTTACAGCTTCAACAATGTTACCACTTCCAGCTTCGCCTTTAGTTCTAATCATTGCAGCGCCTTCATCAATCCTTCTTAAAGCTTCTCCCAAATTTCGAGCACCACAAACAAAGGGTATTTTAAAAGGATGTTTTAAAATATGAGCTTCTTCATCTGCTATTGTTAAAACTTCACTTTCATCAATAAAATCTACCTCAAGTGCTTCTAAAACTTGCGCTTCAGCAAAATGTCCTATTCTACATTTAGCCATCACTGGTATTGAAACATTTTCTTGAATTTCTTTTATCATTTGAGGATTACTCATTCTAGCAACACCACCGTCGGCCCTGATATCAGATGGAATTCTTTCTAAAGCCATAACGGATACAGCTCCAGATTCCTCTGCAATCTTGGCTTGTTCAACATTAGTAACATCCATAATAACGCCCCCCTTTAACATTTCAGCGAGAGCTACTTTTTCTCTAAATGTATCTTTATTAATCATAAATAATTTCCTTTGATGTTGTATTAGTTATTTCTTTTACTTTTTTTATAACTGATTCAATTATCCAATCTGGTGTCGATGCTCCAGCTGAAATTCCTAATGTACTTATATTATTCTCGAACCATTTTGAATCAATATCTGCAGCACATGTAACTTGAAAAGTTTTTTTATTTTTACTCAAACTTAATTCAGTTAATCTTTTAGAATTAGCACTCGTAAATGATCCAATAATAATCATCATATCAGTGTTAACTGATAGTTCCTTAATTTGCTCTTGATTTCTTTTGGTGGGATAACAAATGGTATTTACAAACCTTAAATCAAAAACTTTTGTCATTAAAACATTGATAATATCTTGAACGTTTTCAATGGTTTGAGTTGACTGACTTACTACACCTGCCTTCTTTGTTTTCCGAAGCGCCTTAGCTTCTTCAATTGTTGAAACAATAATAGGATTAGGAATTTGACTTGCAATACCTATCACTTCATCATGTCCATGATCACCAATGATAATAATTTTTCTTCCTTCTCTATGCAATGCCTTCACTTCATGATGAATTTCATGAACAAGGGGACAAGTCGCATCAATAATGTTCATTTTTTGCTTATGAGCAGAATCCCATACGTTTTTTGGGGTACCATGAGCTCTAAATAGAACGGGCTTGTTATCAGGAATTTGATCAAGTTCACTTACAACTTTGACTCCATTACTTTCTAAATCTTTAACAACATTTTCATTGTGAACTATATCTCCTAACATGTATACTTCGCCATACTTATCTGCAATCTCATATGCTTTATTTACTGCATCTCTTACTCCAAAACAATATCCTGCATCTTTTGCTAAAATAATTTTCATTTGTTACTTCTTAGTTTGATTTATGTAGTTAGATATTAAATTTAAAACACTTTTTTTAACCTCTGAGAAATCTCCTTCAATAAGAGCAGCGGAAGCATATGGATGACCACCTCCACCCATCTGTTTAGCTAATTCATCTACCTTATACAATCCTTTTGAACGTAGACTAATTCTCACCTTACCTTTTAGATCATATAACATTAAAGATATTTCTACGCCATTAATAGATCTGAAAAAATCTGTAAAACCCTCGAAGTCTTCATTGCTTCCTCCAACTTCTTTTATCATATCTTGATTTACGCCAAACCATACTAATTGATCATTGCAGTCAAATTTTAGATTCTGAATCACATTTCCAAGTAACTTTATTCGACTTTTTGAGGAGTTTTCATAGATATTCTGATAAATTTTTGTCGTATTAATTCCGAAGTTTATTGATTCTTTGGCAATTAAATGACTTAATCCAGTAGTATTATTATGTTTAAATGAACCTGTATCAGTTAAAACTGCAATATAGATTCCTTCAAGGATCTCTTTTGATAAATAGCCATTAAACTCGTTTATTACTAACTCATAAATTATTTCCCCAACAGAAGAGGATTTTGTATTAATAAAGTTGTGATCAAATTTCTTCAAATCTATAACATTGTGATGATCGATATTCAGCAGTTCAATATTTTCAATTTCGTCTAAAAGTAAAGCTATATCACCCAATCTATAATAATCTCCAATATCTAGAATAATTCCTAAATCAGAATTTTTAATAAAGGCAGCAGTTTCTGAATTATGTTCATGAAAGATATTTTCTTGATTTAAAAAATTATACATTTTAGGCAATGGTGAATGATTAATAATCATACAGTCTTTTCCTAATTGAGTGAGCAGATGGTAAAATGCATATGATGATCCTAAACTATCTCCATCCGGATTAATGTGAGAAGAAATGAAAATTTTATTACTTTTTAATATAAGAGAACTAATTGATTTAAAATCCATAGAAGTTATCTCTTCCAAATATTTTCATTAATTCCTTTTTGATGATTATAGTGACGAGAAAGAACAAAGAAATAGTCAGATAATCTATTAAGATATTTTAGCATATTATTGTCATCATTGATTGTTTCTAAAAAAAGTGAAACAAGACTTCTTTCTGCTCGACGGGTTATAGTTCGCAAAATATGTAGGAAAGAAGAAAATTGATCTCCTCCAGGAAGTATAAATTCTCTCAATGGACTTAATTCTGAATTATAGTATTCAATTCTATTGTCGAGTACAATAACTTTTTCGTGACTAAATCTATTTTCGTTATCAAATAAAGAAATTAAACCACCCATATCAAAAAGATCGTTTTGAATTGATTTAAGCTCATCAATTATGTTAGGTTCATTGGTTAAAGAGATTGCAAAACCAAGATGACTATTAAGTTCATCTATTTCACCTAAAGTTTTAATTATAAGACTATCCTTAGATACAACATCACCCTTAGCAAGATTTGTTTTACCATAATCTCCATTACGGGTTGTAACTTTAGTTATTCTCATAAAGTAATGTTCCACATTAATAAATGGACAACAATGCTTAAAACATATCCAAGAAAAATGACCCCAGTCCATCTAAGATGACTTGAAAATGTATATAACCCTTTTGCTTGACCCATTAATGCCACTCCAGGAGCGGAGCCAATTGATAATAGACTTCCACCTACACCTGTAGCTAAGGTCACTAATAACCATTGACCAAGATCCATTGCATCTTGGGAATGCATCTGTAAAACTGAAAACATAACAGGAATATTATCAATGACAGCTGAAATGATACCGGTTAAAATATTAGAAATGGTGAAACCATATCCTTCATATAAGTAATTATTTAATAAAGTTAAATATCCCATTTCAGCAAGACCTGCTACACAAAGAATAATTCCATAGAAAAATAACAAAGTATCCCATTCTGCTTGAGCAATTTGTTTAAATACTCCAAAAGGAGCATCAGACCCATCTCTCTGCACTTCAGTTGATTTTGCATATGTGGTTTTTAAGTAATATCCATAAAGTTGAAGTAGACTAAAACCAAACATCATACCGAAAACAGGAGGAAGATGTAAAATATTTTCGAAAGAAACTGCTAAAAAAATGGTAATTAAGAATAAAAAGATAATTGGAATAGCACCCCTTTTAAGTTTTACAGGAGTATTCTCAACATCTGCTGAAGAACCATGAATAAAGAAGCTCATAATAGTAGCAGGAACTATATAGTTGACAAGAGATGGTAAAAATAACCAAAAAAACTGAGTAAACTCTACATGCCCTGACTGCCACACCATTAAAGTAGTAATATCTCCAAATGGACTAAAGGCACCTCCAGCATTTGCTGCAACAACAATGTTTACGCAACTGATACTTACAAAATTTCTATTTCCAACTCCTACAGCCATCACAACTGCACACATAGTTAAAGCAGTTGTCAAATTATCTGCAATCGGAGACAAAAAGAAAGAAATAGTTCCAGTAATCCAAAACAGCTTTCTGTAAGAGTAATTTTGCTGAAGTAAGATTGATCTTAATTTTTGAAAAACATTTCTCTCAGTCATAGAGTTGATATAAGTCATCGCAACTAATAAAAATAACATAAGTTGAGAGAACTCTTCAAAAGCATGCATAATTGATTCTTCAACATGCTCAGCATGTCCATGCATTCTGGCATACCATGCCAGGGAAGCCCAAATAATTCCTGCTGCAAATAATACCGGTTTGGATTTTCTTAAATGAGTTACTTCCTCAGTCATTACAAAAGCGTATGCAATCGTAAAAATAACTAAAGCAAAGATACCCAGGGGATGTGATACTAAATTCATAGTGGGAATATACCAATAAGGTGATTAATATTTTAGAAAAATCGAATTAAAATTGTAAATTATAATATGGAATATCTTATAGTAATTTTGATATTAATTTTTTGTTTCTTTATAATGAATATTGGTTTGATTTTTAAAAATAGACCGCTTAAAAAAGGCTGCGGTTCTTCTCCAGATGGATGTGAAATATGTGGAGGAGATATTTCTAAATGCGATAGTTAATTATTTTTTATTAAAGAACCAGTAAAAGACTTTTTATAGGTTCCATCTTTAGTTAAAAAAATTAGCATAGAATTAATTGATTTTGATTCTAAGAAGTCCTCTAAATCTTCTGAATTGCTCATAGCAAAAACCATCGTTGCTAATGCATCTGCATCCATGCATGATTTCTCACTCAATATGGAAACTGAACCTAAGTTAGCAGTAATTGGGTATCCTGTTTTAGGGTTGATTCCATGATGAAAAAAGGACTGAAATTCATCAATGAAATAGTTTCTATAATTTCCTGAAGTAGCAATTGATAAATTATTTAAAGAAATAACTTCTTCAATATCATTTTGTGAACTTTGTAAACTGGGGGAAACAATTCCTATTTTCCAGTCTTTTTTGTAAGATTTAGTACGAATTTCTCCACCAATCTCAATCATTATATCTTTATAACTCAAAGACTCTATTAACCTATCTACAGCATATCCTTTTGCAATAGAACTTAAATCAATTTGTAGTTTGGGGTGTTTTTTTCTAATTCTATTCCCATCTATTTCAAGCAAATCTTGCCCCACAAATTCTAACTTTTCATCTATCATTTCTTGAGATGGTCTATTTAAATAAACTTCCGGACCAAATCCCCATAAATTTACTAATGGCATCACAGTTATATCGTACAAACCATTTGATAATTGATGATACTCAAAGGAGGCCTTCACTACCTCAGCAAATTCTGGAGAGATACCAAACCATAAAGTATCAGAAAATGAATTAAAATTAGAAATTTCACTATCAACTATATACGTTGACATCTGTCTATTAATTTCTCCTAAAATTTTATCAATTTTATTTTGATTGAATTTCTTTATAGAAAATTTCTTCGGAATATATTTTATTGAGTATGTTGTACCCATGGTTTGTCCAGATAAAATAATCTCTTTGTTGAAAAAAAATTGATTGATTGTAAAAAGTGCAGCAGCAATAAAAAGTATGTACGAAGAGCTTTTTCTAACCGAAGTCATCATAAGCAATCATATCTTCTTCAACTCCTAAATCCCATAACATTTTTTGTACAGCACTTATCATCATAGGTGGACCACACAAATAATACTCACACTCTGTTGGATCTTCATGGTTTTTTAAATATAAATCAAGCGCTACCTGATGAATAAATCCAATAGGACCTTCCCAATTATCATTTGGAAGAGGGTCTGACAGTGCAACTTGATATTTAAAATTAGAGAATTGTTTCTCAAGATCTTTAAATTCTTCATCATAGAACATCTCCTTAACAGAACGTGCACCGTACCAAAAAGAAACTTTTCTTTTTGTATTTTCAGTTTTGAGAAGATGAAATATATGAGATCGTAAAGGAGCCATACCAGCACCACCACCAATATAGACCATTTCTCTTTCAGTGTCTTTGATATGAAAATCACCATAAGGGCCAGAAACAGTTATTTTGTCTCCAGGTTTTAAATTAAATACATAGGATGAGGCAATTCCAGGTGGAACGCTTGGCATATTTGGTGGAGGAGATGCAATTCTGATATTGAGCATAATCATATTTCCTTCAGCAGGATGGTTTGCCATAGAATATGCCCTGAAAATAGGATTTTTATTTTCTGCAGTATATTGCCATACATCAAATTTATCCCAATCATCTCTATAGATTTCTTCAATTTCAAAATTTTTATATTCGATATTGTTATATGCTGGTACATCAATCTGAATATAGCCCCCAGATTCAAAATGGATAGGGTCATCTTTTGGAAGTTCAATGACTAATTCTTTAATAAAAGTGGCCACATTATTGTTTGATTTAACGGTAGCATCCCACTTTCGAATACTAAAAATTTCATCTGGAACTTTAATTTTCATGTCATTTCTGATTTTCACCTGACATCCTAATCTCCAGTAATCTTTTTGATCTTTTCTACTTATATATGCTTGTTCAGTAGGAAGAATATCACCTCCGCCTTCAACTACTTGACACTTACATTGAGCGCAGGTTCCTTGGCCTCCACATGCTGAAGGCAAATATACATTTTGAGATGCAAGCGCTGACAGTACTGTACCACCTGTTTGAACTTTCAAAGATTTTGAAGCATCATCATTAATTACTAAAGAAACTTCACCTTGAGGAAGTAATAGATTACCAACAAAATTAAGTAATAGCACTAAAAGAATGATAACTGCAGTAAAAACCAAGACTCCAACTAATACTTCAAAAATCATAAATCAATTCCTGAAAATGCCATAAAAGCCATTGATAATAATCCAGTTAATAACATTGCCATCGCAACCCCCCTCAGCCTAGGAGGTATATTAGAGTATCTCAGTCTATATCTAACTGATGCGAGTGCAACAATAGCTAAAAGAAATCCTACACCTGAACCAAATCCATACACGATTGTCTCTGATAATAAGTACTCTCGTTCTACCATAAACAGAGATCCACCTAGTATTGAACAGTTTACAGCAATCAGAGGCAAGAAAATTCCTAAACTGTTGTATAAAGATTGAGAAAATTTTTCCATAAAAATTTCAACCAGCTGAACCATGGCAGCAATAACTGAAATGAAAACAATTAGTTTTAAAAAATCCAAATTTACTTCAGATAGATTTGGATGAATCCATGACAATGCTCCATCTTTTAACAGAAATTCCCATAAATACCAATTTATTGGAGCTGTTATAGTGAGCACTACCACCACAGCCATTCCTATTCCAACTGAAGCATCTATTTTCTTAGAAATGGCTAAGAATGAACAGAGGCCAAGAAAGTAGGCTAATACAATATTTTCAATAAATACTGCTTTAGTAAAAATACTCAAATAATGTTCTAGACCCATCTAAGCCTCCTCTTCAATTCCAATTAATTCTCTTTGAAACCAGATGACTAATCCTAGAATTATAAATGCTCCAGGAGAAAGCACTAATAGTCCAATATTTTCATATCCTGCAGCATACCAAGATTCCGGAATTGAGAATAAAACATATCCTGCTCCACCATCTGGTAAGGTAATTGTACCAGAACCAAAAAGTTCTCTGAAAAAAGAAACAATGATTATAATCATTCCGTATCCTAAACCATTACCAATGCCATCGAGAAACGCTTTTGAAGGACCATGTTTTAAAGCAAATGCTTCTGCACGACCCATTACAATGCAGTTTGTAATAATTAAACCAACAAAAACAGATAACTGCTTACTCATATCATACATATAGGCTTGTAATAACTGATCAACAACTGATACTAGCGATGCGATAACAGAAAGCATAATAACTATTCGAACTCGATTTGGAATAAAATTTCGAATCATTGATAGAATTACATTTGAAGAAGCTAAAACAAAAATTACAGCTAAGCTCATTATGATAGCTTGATCTACTCTAATTGTTACAGCTAGGGCTGAACAGATACCTAATACTTGCAAAGAAATTGGATTATTGACATTTATAGGATCGGAAATGATTTTTTTTGATTCTGAATTAAATAGTTCCACTTACTTTAACCTTATTTAAATATTCTTCATATCTCTTTAAATCTTCAGCAATAAAAACTGAAACACCTCTACCTGTAACAGTTGCTCCAGAAATACCATCTACTTGATGGATAGAACTAGAATTTTCTGGATTAACCTTTCCTTTGACTACCTCAATACCAATAATTTCTTTTTGGATATCTCTAATTTTTTTTCCTTTAAAGTTGTTTGTAAACCAACCTTTTTCAACTTCTCCACCCAACCCTGGAGTTTCACCATGTTTGTAAAATTGTATTCCTAAAACTGTGTCAGTATCAGGTTTTAAAGCAATATAGCCATAAATAGTGGACCAAAGTCCTTTCCCAGCTACAGGAAGAGCAATTCCAGAAATATCACCATCAACAATCTTGAGATAAACAGGAAGTTGGGATTGATTTTTTTCAATATCAACATCTTCTATAACACAATCAATTTTGTTTCCATCTTTATCTACACAAAAAGCTTGAACATTTTGAGAAAATATTTTCTCTACTAAATCATTTGTCCATGGGTTGTTAGGGTCTTCTTCATAATCTAAGGACCTTAAAATATTTTTCTTAACATCAGCTTTTAAATTATAATCTTGCAGATCTCTCACATTAATTTTAGTAAAGGACAAAATAGTCCCTAAAATAGCTGTTACTATAAAAACAAACCCTAAAGTATAAGTATTACTATGCATTTCTACCTAACCTCATTTTAATGTTTGATTGAATTATATAGTAATCAATTAGAGGAGCAAACATATTCATAATTAAAATGGCCAACATAACTCCTTCGGGATATGCTGGATTGATAGATCTGATAATTACTGTCAAAAAACCTATAAAAAATCCATAAATCCATCTACCGCGATTGGTATGAGAAGAAGTAACAGGTTCAGTCGCCATAAACACTATTCCAAAAAGAAAACTTCCAATTAATAAATGTTGCAAGGGAGTGATGGTTAACATTGCATTTGTTGAAAAAGGAGCAAGCAAATTTAAAATAGTTGCGGTTAGGATTAAACCAACAATTGATGAAAGCATTATTCTCCACGATGCAATACCACAGTATATTAAGAATAGACCTCCTAATATAATTAATAATTTGTTTGTTTCTCCAATAGAACCAGGAATAAGGCCCCAAAAAAGATTCATATTTGAAAAATCGAATTGAGTTATATTGGAAAATAAATTGGAAGCAGTATCATAATTTTTGGGGTTAGCAGGAACAGATAAAGCAGTTGCAGCACTGTATCCATCTACACCAATAGCCCATATTTTGTCACCAGACATTTTGGTTGGAAAAGCAAAATACATAAAAGCTCTAGCTGTGAGAGCAGGATTAAAAATATTAGTTCCAACACCACCAAAAATTTCTTTTCCAATTATAATACCAAAAGCAGTTCCAATGAAAACTTGCCAGAGAGGAACAGTAGGCGGTAAGGTCAAGGGAATCAACGCACAAGAAACTAGGAAACCCTCATTTACTTCATGTTTTCTAATAATTGCAAAACTTAATTCACAAATTGCTCCAGCAACAAAAGTTGTTATCAAAATTGGAAGAACATATTTTAACCCGAAAAGAAATGAAGGAATAAAGCTGGAATCAATGTTTAAAGCATTGGAGTAAAGATAGCCAATATTATATGCGCCAAATATATAGCAAGGAATTAAAGCTATTACTACAAAAAACATTGTCCTTTTAATATCCATATTATCTCTAATATGAGGACCAGATTTTGTCTGACTATCCGTAGAAAAGAAAATTGTGTCGGCCGCCTCCCAAATTGGATAAGCCCATGAAAGTGGTTTACCTTTTTCTACTAACTTTCCTGTTTTTTCAAAAATGTTTTTTAAAAATTTCATTATTTATCCAAATAAATCATATTCAAACCTTTGCGAATAATCCCCGCAACATCAGTCTTTGATGGACATACAAAAGAACATAATGCCACATCTTCTTCAGAGCACTCATAAATACCTAGTTTCTCCATTTCTTCAAAATCTCCTGCTTCAATACTTCTAACTAAAGCATTGATATAGATGTTCATTGGAAAAACTTTTTCCCACGCATCAATTGGAACTAAAGCACGATGGCTCCCATTTTGAAGAGTAGTAAATTCAAAAGGTTTTTTATTAGTACCAAAATAAGCATTGAAAACGCTATATTTTGATTTACCACCTGGATGAAGCCATCCAATAAAAGGTCTATTAAAAGACTCTAATATTACTGAAATAGATGAGTGGTAAAAACCTAAAAAGTTTTCAATTGATGTGTGCTTTCCTGTTAAAACATCTCCTGAGATTATTCTTAAACTTGAATCAACCAAATCATCTTTACATAAATTATTTATATTAGCGCCTAACCTTGAGCTAATATAACTAGGATTTTTGACACCTGGTCCAGCTAGATTTATGGTAGTTTTAAAGTCATAAATACCATAAGAGAAAGCTTTTCCAAGAATTACCAGATGCTGGGGTTTTATTGTCCAAATAATATCTTTATTATTAATTGGATCAACATGATTGAGAATAACTCCTATATTACCTGATGGATGAGGACCTTCTACAAAGATTTTTTCTACAAATTCTAAATCATCAACAAAATCAAATTGAGAAGAATTTACGGCGACATAAATCTTACCATCTGTTAAGTGTTTAAGGTTTTTCAATCCTTCAGTGATGTATTTTTTTTCTCCTGACAAAGAAAAATTGAAATCTGTTCCAAGGGGAGCAGTATTGGCGAAGCTAACAATAATAGCTTTAGGTTTTTCAGCAGGATTAGCTACCATATCAAATGGACGCTTTTGAATAAAAGGAAATAAATTTTTATCTAAAAGAAAATTAATTACTTCTTCTCTAGAACTAAGATTTGTTGTTGAAGAAGTTTGTATTTTTTCTGATTCGTAATCTATGCGAGTAATAATATTTAATATTGCTCGTCTTTCTCCAAACTCAATTCTCTCAATTACTCCAGAAGCGAGTGATGGCCATTTTACTGATGGGTTATTTTTATCATAAAAAATTGGCTCTCCAATCCTAATTGACTGACCTTCTTCAATTAATAGTTTTGGTTTTATATAATTAAACTCTACTGGAGAAATAGAAACTGTTTCGGGAAATTTTTCGCTTATTGAATCAATTCTCGCTTTTCCAGCAATATTAATATCATGACCTTTTTTGATTTTAATCTTTTTCATTTAAAAATTGATTTTTTGCAACGAGAAGATAAGAAAAAAAGATTATCGAATTAAAGGAATTTTAAAATTATTTTTGAGATACTTTAGCTTTCCAGGAAAAATAATCCCCATCATAATTACTTATTGATTGCCACTCTTTAATTTTTTGAAAGATTCTTTCTGAAGTATCGGAATCAATATCTTTAATATCTTCAATTGTTAATTCGCTTACAGTTTTAGCACTAACTCTAGATGCTTTAATGTTTCCTTTACCAGTAATGGCATTTCCCATTCCATGAACAGATTCCAAATGGTTAAATTTTCCAGAATTTTGATCTACAATATCATAAACAGAACCACTCATTGGAACTCCTTTAATTGGTTCTGGTAAACTACCAATTGAACTGATGAAAGTGTTTCCTCGAACAACCATTTCAGAATCTTCAATTGTTTTTAATTGACCATTGATATTTCTGCTTTTTATAACCTTTAGACCAACTAGTAAATCGTTTTCTAAATTTATTCCACAAGGTTGAGTATTTTCTAAGACTTTAAATAAGAATTTTGAAGTAGTATTTTCAAGGATTTTTCTACGAGCCATCTTTCGTTTTTCGATCATATCTTCACTTAAATCATCTGGAATAGTGGTTAGAGGCATACTTTCAATGTCTCTTCTATAAATTAAAGTTGTTCCTTTTATCCCAAGATCTTCATAGGAAATACCATGTTCAGCTAAATAATCTGGAATTCCCTTATGCTCCATTTCTATAATATCAAAATTTTTAATCTTGGACTCAACTTTTTGTCTAACAAGTTCTAATTGAGATATCTTACAAACATCAATAGATGCTAATCCTCCGCCAATAACGATAACATTATCTTCAATTGAAACAGATGCTCCCTGATAACCATTCTCGTGATAATGATTAAACCAATAAACAAGAGGATTTTGATAATAAAAATTTTTGAAACTCTCAATTTCTTTCACTGGAAAACTTCTATCTTTCCAAGCACCGTTAGCAAAATATATACAACTCCAACCCATGTTCATTAATTCTTCTAAAGAAATGTCCGATCCAACCTTCATATTTGGGACAAAGCTTACTAGTTCATTAGAAAGAATTTCGTCAATCTTAAAATATTCGCTTATCCTTTGCTTTTCATGCCATCTAGGAAGTCCATCTTCGATCTTACCATAAGGCATTGAGTTTTGATCAATAATAACAGACTTAATTCCTTGTTCTGAGAGTTTTTGCGCAGCTGTCGAACCTGAAACTGCACCTCCAATAATTAATACTACTTTCATATTTTTTGTAATTTGTTAAATTTATCGCTAATGAAGTTACTAAATAAATTAATAATTACAATTATTCCCTTTCTTCCCAAATCTTTTGTTCGGTTAGTTGCTTCTCCATACATAGCTGGAATCACTAATGATGAAATGATAGATAGTGTTCTCAAGCTCAACAATCAAGGATACGATGTTGCAATTGATATTCTGGGAGAACATGTTAAAACAGAAATTGAAGCTGAGAGGATTACAAATCATTATAAAGAAATTTATCAATTGATAAATCAAAATAATCTTTCAGCAAATATCTCAATCAAACTAACACATATTGGACAAGATTTGGGATACGATGTTGTAAAAAAAAATCTATTTGAGCTATTAAAAGCTGCGAAAGAAACAAATAATTTTCTTCGAATTGATATGGAAAATTCACCCTATACCAGTGAAACTATACAATTATATAAAGAATGTATTAAAATTTATGATAAAGTTGGGATAGTGCTTCAAGCTTATATGTTAAGATCAGAAAATGATTTAGAAATTTTATCCGACGAAAATTTTAATGTAAGAATTTGTAAAGGAATTTATGTTGAAGATGAATCAATTGTTTTGAAAGATTATCATAAAATAAGAAAAAACTATATTTCTCTAGTAAAAAAGGGATTAAAAAACAATTCTTACATTGCCATTGCTACACATGATGAAGAAATAATTAATCATCTTTCATCATGGATTTTTGAAAATAATATTCCAAAAAATCAATTTGAATTCCAATCATTGCATGGAGTCCCAATTGAAAAGAAACTTAAAGAGCTTCTGAATCATAATTTTAAAGTTAGGATATATCTTCCCTTTGGAGATAATTGGTATGATTATTCCATCAGGAGATTAAAAGAAAACCCTAAGATGGCTGGATACATTATAAAGAATTTATTTAAAAAAATTTTCCGAATTTAAATTTTCTATAAACGAAAAGAAATACTAGTCCAGCAACATTTGAAAACCATACTTTAGGGTTTGACCATGGAATTCCATCGAAATAGAAATTATTTATAGGCCAAAAGATCTTTGTTGGGAAATAGGCTTCTGAATGAAATGGAAAGTCTAATAAAATATGAAATGGCCAAGCAAGCATTGGGATAAAAAATTCTCTTTTGAAAAAAAATACTATTCCAATAAATAAAAAAGAAATAATGAAACTGTGTGTAAAATTATAAAAGAAAAATAGCCAATCTGGAAGAATACTTATTTCGGGCGGTTTACCGAAAGTAAAATCTCCTTCAAAAACCTTTAGAATAAAAAAAATTCCAAAAGAAAATAAATCAGGCATTGCGCCAAAGAAAAAAGCTAGATGTCCAAAGTTTTTATTGGAAAATAATCCTCTTCCCCATAATGCATGGCTTAAAGTATCCAAGACTAAATCCCTCTTTTACCCCATCCCATTTTTTCTCTAAGGGTTTCGTAATAGTCATAATCGTCAAAAGTTATAAACTTGAGATTATTTGAGGACTTGGCTATTGATAGAGTTTCATTCTTACTAAAATTAATTATCTGTTGTCCATCGCAAATTAGATTTAATGAATTTTCTGAGGAACCTTTGAAATCAAATTTAATTTTAACATCCGATGGAAGAACTAAAGGCCTTGAAGTCAAAGAATGAGGGGCAATAGGAGTAACAAGAATAGAAAAAACATCTGGCTGAACAATGGGACCTCCAGCTGACAAAGAGTATGCAGTAGATCCAGTGGGAGTACTAACGATAATACCATCCGATTTATACTGGCCAACCAGTTTATTATTCACACTAAATGATAGCGAGGTTATTCTATAGGAATTCTTATTTTGGATAACCAAATCATTTGTAGCAAAATATATTTTTTCAGAATCAGATAGCTTGGCATTTAAAACTATTCTTTCTTCAATGCTATAATTGCCTTTTAACATATCATCTAGTTTTGCAATTATGTTAATTGGAGTAGTATTTGATAAAAATCCAAGACCTCCGAGATGAACACCAAGAACTGGGATAGATTTTTCTCTTAAATTTCGTACTGCAGAAATTAAAGTACCATCTCCACCTAAGCACAACAAAAAGTCAACGCTAGGAATTGATTCATCAGCCTGAAAATAACTAAAATTATATCCTTTAGTTACTTCACTAATTTTTTCAAATGAGCTTGGAAGAAAAGCTTCTAAATTATTTTTTTTTGCCCAATCGAGGATTGAAACAAGTAACAAAGAAGATTCTTTTTTATCTAAATTAGCCCAAATAGCAAATGTTTTGGGAGCTTTCATTTAAATTTATCTATTTTTTTTCTTATGTCTGTTAGCACGTAAACGTTTTTTACGTTTATGTGTGTTCATTTTTCTTTTTTTTCTCTTTTTACCGCAAGGCATTTATAACTCCGTTTAATAATCAATTAATTTTTCATTAACATTTGTTTTCATTTTTTTTGATGGCTTGAAAACAGGAACATAACGTTCAGGTAAATATATTGGATCACCTGACTTTGGGTTTCTTGCTTTCTTTGGCAATCTGTATTTAACTGAGAAAGTTCCAAATCCTCTTAACTCAATTTTATCATTTTTTTCAAGGGCTTTAATAATCAAATCAAAGGCATGGTTCAAAACAGTTTCTACTTCCACTTTAGATAATCCTGTTGAAGATGAAACAGCATCGACTATATCTTGCTTAATCATATATATTTATTCAATTTGTATTTATTTTTAATTTTTGACCAGGATAAATTATGGAAGAAGTTAATTTATTCCATTCATTTATTTGTTTTACAGAAACTTTATATTTTTCTGCAATTCTTATTAATGAATCCCCACTTTTTACTATATATTCAATAGATTGACTGGAGGAACTTTCAGTAATTCTATTTACAAATAACGTAAGTTTTTGCCCAGGATAAATGCTTGAGCTATTACCCATGTTATTCCATTTTCTAATTTCACTGGCTCTAGTTTTGTAATCTTCGGCAATATGTCCTAAGGTATCTCCACTCTTAACTACATATGTAATTTTGTCAGGATAATTTGAATAGATACCTCCTTTAATTGGAATTTTAAGCTTTTGTCCAATATAAACTTTATTAACATTTGTTATATTATTAATACTTTGTAAATCTGCAACTGAAACCCGATACTTGGAAGCGATTGAAATTAAATTTTCTCCCTTTCCAACTCTATGTTCTACTCTTTGAATGGCAAATTTTTCATCATCTGGAATAGAATTGAAGTTTTTTATAAATATATCTTTTTTCCCTATTGGAATTTTTAATTGATAAACTTTATTAGATGGTGTAGCAGGTTGTCTGAGCTCAGGATTTAACTTCTTAATAACTGATAATCTTGATTCAGCTGCCTTTGCTAAAATTGAGAGATCTGCACTTTTTTCAACTTCAACAATATCATAAGTTAATGGTTTGTTTCGAGGAATTTTAAAACCATATTTTTCAGGATTTTTCAAAATAATTGCTGAAGACATAAAATATGGGATATAGTTTTTTGTATCCTCAGGCAAAGAATATAATTGCCAAAAATCAGTAGTATCATGGAATTTGATTGCTCGATTAACTCGTCCTGGGCCAGAATTGTAGGCAGCTAAAACTAGAAACCAATCTCCAAATTCGTTGTATAAATCTGAGAAATATTTTACTGCTGCTTCTGTTGACTTTTCAGGATCTTGTCTTTCATCAACATACCAATTTCTTTGAAGTCCATATTGCTCTCCTGTTGAATACATAAATTGCCAAAAACCAACTGCCTTTGCTCTAGAAACAGCTCGAGGGTCGAATCCTGATTCAATCATTGAAACAACAATTAATTCTTCCGGTAAATTATTCTTCTGTAAAATTGGCAATATCATATCTCGATATTCTGCATATCTCCTGAGCCAAATGTTATATCCTTTCCTCCCTTTCCCCTGAAAGTATCTTATATATCTATCAACATCATTATTAATTACTAGAGGTATATGACCAGCTCTATCTTCAATAATTGTAAATTTTGTAGTACCCATTTCGACTGTTTCGTTATCATCGACATAATCAGCAATATCTTTTTTGATTATGTCAGCCGTTAGAAATTGAGTAGAACGATCTATCGTATTTAATCTATCTGTATAAATTTTTATAAAGTCAGTCTGGAATTTTTCAAATTCTATTTTATCAATTTCTTCTTTGACTCCAATTTGATCTACATCAGATAAAAGATCAAAAATTCGCTTGATATTATATACTACTTCAACCGTATCCAGATTTACATCTGCAATAATTGCATCAGATAAATATTGTTTTGCTTCATTCAAAATAGAAGTAATTCTATTCCCTGCTAGCAAAAAAGTTGTATCATCTGTATTCATAAAAGGTTTCTTGCTAGATTGAGACAAGCTATTTTGTCCAATTAATAGATTAAAAAGGATTACTAAGTATAAATATTTATGATAAAACATTGCGGGGAAAGTTATTTGAAAAGAAAAAGATAAGCAAGTTACGCTTTTTTTATTTGATTAATGTATTTTGAGGAACTGTAACCATAATGAAAAGATAATGTTTTGACTTCTCCCCCATTATTTTTTACAAAGTCAGACCCGACAATATTAGATTCACTGTAATCTCCACCCTTTACTAAGATATTTGGTTTGATTTTTTTGATAAGATTTAGAGGAGTATCTTCTTCAAATATAAAAACGAAATCAACTGCTTTTAATGACTCCAATATTATTTTTCTATCAGATTCAATATTTATAGGTCTATCTTTACCTTTAAGTTTTTTTATAGAGAAATCAGAGTTTATTCCTACGACTAAAATATCTCCAAGTTTTTTCGCATCATTCAAAAGCCTTATGTGCCCAACATGAAGAATGTCAAAACACCCATTAGTAAAAACAATTTTCTTGTTTGAAGATAGATTATAAAGTTGTTCAAAGTTGTTAGCTATATTTTTCAATGAGAGTTTGGATCCTAATTTTTATCTTGTCTGTTAAAAAATTTCTATCTTGATAATTAAATTTTTCTGTATTGATTTCCTCTCCAAAAATAACTTTTACTTTTTTAGTTTTCCACCAATTCCTTCCACCTATAATTGCTATTGGAATTATTGGCAAACCCGAATTTAAGCTAAAAACAGCTGCTCCTTTTTTAAAATGGATTAAATTTCCATTTTTTGAACGAGTTCCTTCAGGAAAGATAACTACAGATCTTGGTGTAGTCTTTAAATCATTTTCAAGAAGATTTATGCTTTTTTTTGCGCTATTAGAATTTGACCTATCAACATAGAAAAAACCCGCAAAATCTAAAATTGTCTTGAAAATAGGTATTTTACTTAGCTCTTTTTTGTAAAGAAATACAATGTATTGATCTATTGACTTGAACACAACAGGTATATCAATTAATGAAGAATGATTTGGACAAAAGACAAAATTTTTTGAAAGATCAAATGGTTTATCATAAATGACTTCTAGCTTTACACCATAAATTTTTAATAAAAAAGACGCCCACCCTCTACCATAACGTTTAAAATTCTCTTTTTTACCAGTAACAATTATTTCAATAAGAGAAGAGAAACCAAATAAAAAGGTCCAAAGAAATAGATTTATTAAAATCCAACTTTTAACTAACAGTCTAATTTTGAAATTCCCATATACGGTTGAAGAGCGGCTGGGATATTGATTGAACCATCTTTATTTTGATGTGTTTCAAGTAATGCAGCAAAAATTCTTGGAATAGCAAGACCTGAACCATTCAAGGTATGAACAAACTCAACTTTTCCGTCTTGACCTTTAAATCTTATATTACCTCTTCTTGCTTGAAAATCTTCAAAGTTACTACATGAAGAAACCTCTAACCAACTCTCTTCTGTGGGAGCCCAAACCTCTAAATCATAACATTTGGCTGCGGCAAAACTTAAATCACCTGAACAAAGCTCAACTACTCGATACTCTAATTCTAGTAGCTCAAGTATTTTAGAAGCTTGGACTACAAGGTTTTCTAACTCTTGATAAGAATTATTTGGTTCAACAAATTTTACTAATTCTACTTTACTAAATTGATGTACTCTTAACAAACCTCGGGTATCTTTTCCGTAAGAACCAGCTTCCCTTCTAAAGCAAGCTGAATAACCCAGATAATATTTTGGAAGATCATTAAGATCTAAGATTTCATCTCGATGAATATTTGTTATTGAAACTTCTGCAGTAGGGATAAGATACAAGTCATCTTTTTCAATATAATACATGTCTTCAGAAAACTTTGGTAGTTGACTGGTTGTAATAGCTGATGAAGGATTTACAAGAAAAGGAGTTAAATACTCTGTGTAATTATAATTTTTTAAATGATAATCAATCATGAAATTAATTAATGCTCTTTCTAATAGCGCTCCGCTTCCTTTCATAAGAGGAAATCCTCCTCCAGATATTTTAACTCCACCCTCAAAATCAACTAATGACAAGTCATTGCAGATTTGGACATGGTCTTTGAGATTAAAGTCAAATTTTTTTCGTTCTCCATGATTTCTAGTAACTACATTGTTATCTGCAGTTGTTCCAAAAGGAACAGAGTCGTGAGGAGGGTTAGGAATTAATAGCATTTTATCTCTTATTTTTTTAGATAAATTCTTTGATTGAGTCTCTAGGTCCTTAATATTTGATGATAAAGATTTCAAGCTGGTAAATAGTTTATCATCTACTCCTCCTTGAGATTTCATTCTACCTATTTCTTTAGAGATTTGGTTTTGTTCTGATTGAAGAACATTAAGTTCACTTGTTAAAGATCTTAATTCTTTATCCATTTCGAGAATTTTAGATAATGATATTGTTTTATCTTTTCTTTTTAAAGAATTTTCAATGAGTTCAATATTATCTCTAATTTTTTTTATATCAATCATTTGTTATTTTCTTTGACATTAAAGTTCATTTCTGAAAAAATATTATTATTATTGTCGATTATAGAAATTGAATATAATCCTGTTTTTAAGCTACTAAATTTTGCAAAATAATAATTACCAACAGGGTTTAGAAACATTTTAGATTCTAAATACACTTTTTGTTCAACATTACTAATAATTGCTTTAAAAACTTTATTATTTTCATTTCGGATATTGGAATATCCATATAAAATTAAATCATCATCTTTGAAATAGTCAGATTTCGAGGAATAAAAACTAAAAACTAGTTTATCTTTTTTTAACGTCCAGTCTATTGCACTCTTAATGCTTTCATTATCATAATTAAAAAATTGTGAAGGAAATTGATTATAAAAAAACGCTGAACGAAAATCTTGATTCTCATATATTTTAAAGTTCTTTAAAATCGATTCATTTTCTTTCATACCAAATAAAGGCAATAATTTTCTAATGTATTTTTCTTGGTCGTTTTTAGATACTAAAATAAGTGAAGATTGGTCTTCAATTAATTTTTTAAGAAAGATTTCAAACCATTTTTTAGGAATTTCTTTTAAAGGAAAATAATCTAGAATAACTAAATTATATTTTGTTTTCCAAAAGTTATCTAAATCAATAAAATCTTCATAGGGCAATACAAAATAGTGATCTAAATCTTTTTGAAATTCTTCTTTAATAGCTTTAGTAGATAAACTAAGTTGACCACTAATTAAAGCTATTTTTTTTGAATTAATTTTTAAATTTCTTTCAACAAGTATCCGATTATCATTGATGTTATTCTCTTCTTTAAGGCTTGAAAAAATGATTTGGATATTTTTCTCAGGAAGAAATTCTTCACTAATAAGATATCTTTTAAAGTAATCAACTTTTTTACTTTCTAAAGTAATTGATTCATTTAATACCAATTGATTATCTGATAATATAGAAAGCATAGAAACATCATTTAGATTATAATTACTAAAATTGATATCTAAAAAAAATCCCTCCCCAAGTGAATTCGGGTAAATTATAACATTATCTATTTTTAAATTAAATCCATCAGATAGTTCATTTTCATGTTGAAATGAATCTTCATTGAAAACTAATTTTTCAGAAATTATTTCGGTCTTAGAATTAGATGCATTATTATTGCAACCAAATAGAAGTATTAAAAAAAATAAACTTTTAAAACGAAATATCATTAAATAAAATTACATTTTAGAAAAAACATTTATGTCATAATTGTTTTTTCTCTTTTTAGAATTTTTATATTTTAACTCACCCAAAAAGGCTATCATATCTGCATTGTCAGTACAATATTTCATTGAAGGAAAATAAAAATTTTTGCTTGAAGATTCTAATTTTTGTCTCAAACGTGAATTAGCAGCAACACCTCCACATAAAACTCCAGTATTTATCTCATAGTAATTTAATGCCTTATCAAACTTAGAAATTAATGAGTCTATAATTGCCTCTTGATAACTTGAACACACATCATTTAAGTCATAATTACGATTCTTTCTTATATAATTTAAAAGAGATGTCTTCAAACCACTAAAACTCAAATCGAAAGTATCAGATTGAATCATTGGTCTAGGAAAATTTATTTCAAGAGGATTTCCTTGTTTCGAAATCTTATCTATTTCTGGTCCACCTGGGTATGGTAATCCTAATAATTTAGCGCCTTTATCAAAAGCCTCACCACATGCGTCATCTAATGTTTGACCAATTAATTCATAATCAAAAAGTTTTTTAACTAACCAAAGTTGAGTATGTCCACCAGAAATTAAAAAATTAATATGTGGTATTTTCAAAGATGGGTAATCAATGAAAATGGAATTCAAGTGAGCTTCAAGGTGATTAACTGGTACAATAGGTATCCCGAGCCCTTGAGCTAAACCTTTTGCGAAAGAAACTCCAGATAATAATGAGCCCATCAATCCTGGTCCATTCGTTACAGCAATTGCGTCAATATCTTTTAATTCTAAGCTAGACCTGGAAAGGACTAAATCAGTTATTTCTGATAAATACTTTTCATGTTCTCTGGAAGCAAGTTCAGGTACTACACCACCATATTGATTATGAATGAGTTGAGTTTTGGTATGACTTTCGATGACTTGAGAATTCTGACATATAGCTACTCCAGTCTCATCACATGATGTTTCTATTCCTAAAACAATCAATTGATTTCTTTGATTACTAAAATCTCTAAATTATTTGGAGATAAATTTTTCCATTCAATTAACGATTTAGGAATAATTATCTCAGGAGAATAAAATTGCTTATCAGCTTTCCAATCTTTTTCAAAATCTATAATTACTTGAATATCACTAGGAAGAATTCTTGTAATCTGATTTAAGCCACCTACAATTGTTAATGATACAGTAGATGGGTTCACAAAAACGTTAACATCAGTAGGCTTATTTTTTAGTTGAACAGGTATACCAGAAACGATGGTTTCACTAATAGGCTGAATATCAAATTTATAATTTACTCTTTTAGGAGAAAAATCTACAAGTTTATCAGGAGAAGATAATTGAATTTCCCCAACAAATTCACGATCTAAATTGTCAATTGTGTCTTGAAAAGTTTCTATATGAGAAATTAGGTTAACAACTTCTTCCGGTCCTCCCATACTAACACTATCAGGGTTAAACTGAATTTCTCCAACAATAATATTTCCAGGTATTATAATTGGAATAATATTCGATTTAATTGGGATTTTTTTAACTAAGTAACGATCTAAATTAATTTCAATCTGTCTTGGAGAAATTACTTCAACAAATTCTAAAGAAAGGGATTGGGGTAGAACAATTTTTTCAGGATTTTGCTTATAATATGAATTCAGTTCAAAATTATATTCATCTGAAATGCTACTTAAATCTATGACAGCTTTAAAATCATCATAAAAGTTTTTAAATAAACTGAGCCAAATAAAGGATCTTCCTGAACCTTTTAAAGTAACAATAATACTTTCAGGTACTTCTTCTTTGTATGTTTTTTGTTCTTGAAGATTTCTTGCTTCTAATGGAATTCTAAGATTAACACTGTAGTTATCTTCGCTTTTTATAAAAAACCAAAAAACAAATGCAATTAAAAAAGCTGTAACTAGTCGTTTAATTGATAATGAATTAATCATTTTCGATGTTATTAAACATCAAAATAATATTTTTACCTTTCTCATTAACTTCATCAATAGTTAATTGTATATCAGATCCAGACTTTAGTTCGGGAAGAATATTTTTTTTGACATCTTTTGAAACTTTGTTCATAGGTACTATTCCTTGAATATCTCCCTCTAATTTAAACTTAACAAGATTATCCTCCAAACTTTCAAACTTTGCATCTATAGTACTTCCAACTTGAAAATTGTTAGAAATCTCTACCCAAGGATTCTCATTTAAATCTTTAATACTGAGAAGTATTTTTCTTTCTTTAGAAGAAATGTCAGTAATTATAAATTCTACTTCTTCTCCTTCATTAATTAATTCTCTCGGATGAGCAGGATTAACTTTCCAATCTAAATCAACAATTCTTACAAAACCTTCAAATGTATCATCAAGCTCAATAAAAGCACCAAATTTTGTTATTTTACTAACTAAACCTTTTCCTTTATCTCCAATTTTAAATTTGCCATCAATCTCTAACCAAGGATCTGTAGTAAGTTGTTTAATTCCTAAACTTATCTTTTGATCACTTGGTTCTACAGATAAAACTTTAGCTTGAATCTTATCTCCAACTTTGTAAGAATCTTGAAGATTTTGAATATTTTTAACCCAAGAAATTTCAGAAATATGAACTAAGCCCTCAATTCCTTTTTCAATCTCAACAAAAATACCATAATTCATTACACTAACAATTTTTCCATCAATAGTATCATCAACTTTGTATTTCTCTGGTATAGATTCCCATGGATTTTCTATAAGTTGTTTTATTCCCAGTGAAATTCTTGAAGTTTTTTGATCATAATCTACTACTTGGACATTTATTTTATCACCAATTGACACTATTTCAGAGGGGTGATTGATTCTGCCCCAAGAAAAATCAGTAATATGTACTAAACCATCTACACCACCGAGATCTATAAATGCTCCAAAATCTGTGATATTTTTTACTACACCTTCTAATTTTGAACCAATCTCAATATTTTCCATTAATTCTTGTCTTTTTTCATTTAAAGATTCTTCAAGAATTGCTTTTCTGGAAACAACTAGGTTTTTTCTTAATTCATCAACTTTTACAATTAAAAAATCAAATTCTTTACCAATCAAATCATCAAAATTTTTAATTGGCTGAACATCGGCTTGAGATCCAGGTAAAAAAGCTTGAATAACACCTAGATCGACAACTAATCCTCCTTTTACTCTTTTTAAAATCTTACCTTTTATAGTGATTTCATCTTGAGCAACCTGAATTAATTCTTCCCATCTTTTAATAAAATCAGCTTTGTATTTAGATAAGCTAATATTTCCTTCGTTATCCTCAAATTTGTCAAGAAAAACTTCAATATCTGAACCAATTTCAGGAAGGTCCTGATTTTCAAACTCCGATCTTGAAATTAAACCTTCAGACTTGAATCCAATATCAACCATTACATCTGAGTCACTTATCCCGATTACACGAGCATTAATTATTTGATTTTCAGTAATATCGCTAAAAGTACTTCTATATTCTTCTAAATTTGTAGCTTTTTCTTCGGAAACTTGATCATCATTTATATCAATTACCTTAACTCCGCTAAATAAATCTTTGCTTAAATAATTTTTAATTTTAGATAAAACGCTTTGAGTTTTTACCTCTTCATTAGTTTCTATAATATTAGAATCTATCAATTCATTTTTGTTTTCTAGTTTATCATTCATTTCTTTTCTCTATCTCTTGGAAAATAATACTGACTTGTTCATCAATAGAACAATTAGTTGTATCTATTTCAAAAGCATCTTCAGCTTTTTTGAGAGGAGATATTTTACGATTAGAATCATAATTATCTCTAGTCAGTAAATCTTCCTTTATTTGGTTAACGTTAATATTTTCATTCATATTATTAAATTCTTTTAACCTTCTCAAAGCTCGCACTTCATATTCTGCAGTTAAAAAAAATTTAAATTTTGCATCAGGAAATACCACTGTTCCAATATCTCTACCTTCAACAACAACATT
>JAFMFP010000001.1 GCA_017856055.1 Fidelibacterota bacterium
ATTTTGCATCAGGAAATACCACTGTTCCAATATCTCTACCTTCAACAACAACATTGCCTTTTGTAGCAACAGATCTTTGGATCTTAACCATGCTTTTTCTTACATCGTCTATTGCACTAACCTGACTGACAAAATTAGTTACATCTACTTTTCGAATTTCTTGCGAAATATCTTTTTTAAATAGATAGATTTTCATTGGGTTCTGAATTTTAAACTCAACATTATTTTCAAAGAGAATAATATTTTTGTTTACATCTTCTCTATCATTTAAATCAACATTTCTTTGTAGAAACAAGTAAGTCATAGATCGATACATAGCACCAGTATCTAAATACATGAAACCAAGCTTATCTGCTAATATTTTAGCAGTCGTAGTTTTACCTACTCCAGCTGGTCCATCAATTGCTACTACCATAAATGCTCGAGAAGTTAATTTTTCTTTAAGATAATGACAAGCTTATTAACCCTAATAAAAACTAAGCTTTTAAAAGGTTTTTGATATCGGAATCTTTCAAAATTTCCCAGTGCCCTTCTTTCAAGTCACCTAGGTGTAAATTTTTAATTCTCACTCTTTTTAATGAAATCAATTTCAAATCTGAAAACTTAAAGATTCTTCTTATTTCATTTTTTTTACCTTCCGTCAAAACAAGGTTTACTAATATATTTTTATGATTTTTTCTTTGAGAAATAATTTTTGCTCTGCCTCTTTCGCCACTCCCAATAAAAATTCCTTTTTTAATCCTTTGAATAATTTTTTCAGAAATATATTCATCAGTAAGTACTTCATATTCCTTTTCTATTTTATTTCTTGGATGAGTTAAAAAATTATTCAATTGCCCATCGGATGTAAGAATTATTAAACCAACAGTATCTTTATCTAGTCTACCAACGTAGTCTAATTTTGACTTGCTCTTAGGAATTAAATTATAAATAGTCTTACGATTTAATTCATCTGATTTTGAACAAATATATCCTTTTGGCTTATGGAGAATAATTGTCTCAAAAGAAGAAGGAATTTTGATTATTCTATCTTCAAGTCTAACAATAGAATTATTGACATCTATTTCTTCAAATGGATTTAAAACAAGAAAATTATTAACAGTTACTAAAGCATTTTTAATGGCATCTATAGATTTTCTTCTTGAAATGACACCTGAAAGGCTTAGAAATTTATGGAGTTTCATTTTTAGTTATCAAGGTCACTAATTTCACTCATTTTTGGCATTTCAGAAATATCTTTCAATCCAAAATGATTTAAATAACCTTCAGAGGTATGATAGAGCAATGATTTTCCAATCGAGTCCTCTCTTCCTTGAATTTTAATTAAATTTTTTAAAAGTAAATTTTTAATTAACCCCTTACAATCAACACCTCTAATTTCCTCAATTTCCTGTCTAGAAATAGGCTGTTTATAGGCGATTATAGCGAGAACTTCAAGGCTAGCCTTAGATAATGTTAGTTTTTTTAATGGATATATTTTTGATATGAATGGTTCATATTCTTCTTTTGTTGCGAACACGTACCCTCCAGACACAGCTTTAATGTGGTAGGAAAAATCAGTGTAACGTTTATTGAGAAGCACAACAATTTCATCTAAATTTGGAACTTCAGATTGTCCTTCATAAACAACGTTCAAATCTTCTTGTTTTAAAGGTTGACTTGATAAAAAAATGAGGGATTCAATAATATTCAGATTTTTACTTTTCATTTAAATTAAACTTAGTTCAATATCATCAAAATTTTTCTTCTGATCGCAACAAATGATTCCATCCCTTAACATATCTAAGATTGCTAAAAATGTAACTACTATTTCTAGTTTTGATTTTAAGGTTTTTAATACAGATTTAAGAGATACTTTTTTACCTTTCCTAAAAAAAGAGTAAATTAATTTCTTTTGATCATCAACAGAAACTTTTTCTCTAGAAATTTTTAAGATATCCTCTTGAGGTAATGATTTAATTAACGAATGAAATATTTTTGATAGGTCATACAAAGATATTCCTTCAAGATAATTATCTGTTTTCTTCGAACGAAACAATTCACTGTCTTTTGAGGTTCTCATAAATGTATTGCGATTTTTCAAATGAATCGACTCCAAGTCTCTTGCTATATTTTTAAAATTTTTGTATTGAATGATTTGTTCAACAAGAGAAAATCGCGGATCTTCTATATCAATTTCATCAATGTTCCTTTTCGGTAGCAACATTTGAGTTTTGATTCTTAATAAGAGAGAAGCCATGAATAAAAATTCTCCAGCTATAGAAACGTCCAACTTTTTGGCGTCTTGAATAACCTGGAGGTATTCATTAGTAATTTTGGTTATAGGAATATCATAAATATCAATTTTATCTCTTTTAATGAAATATAAAAGTAAATCAATTGGACCTTCGAAATTCTCGATTTGAATTTTAAACACTTATATTAGACCGGTAGCAAATTTCACTTTATCAAGAACTTCTCGAGCTATTTCTTGAGCTCTATTCTTTCCTATTTTTTTTAAATCCTCTATATCATCAGGCTTAGAAAGTAAATCAGTTTTAATTTTTCTGAATTCAGAAAAATATTCCAAAATAATTTCATACAACTCTTGCTTAACTTCCATGTACTTTAAACCTGGAGTCTCATATCTATTTTTAAGCTCATTAATTTCATCACCATTCAAAAAAAGTGAATAGATTTTAAATAAAGGGGAATTAATATTTTTTTTCTCATTTAGTCCAGCTGAATCAGTTACAATATTATAAACTTGTTCTTTAATAATTTCTTCTTTATCAAAAATTGAAATGATATTATTGTAAGATTTGCTCATTTTCTGATTGTCTGTACCCGGAACTAAACTTTTTTTCTTGTCAATTAGTGGTTCTGGGAGTGTTAATACTTCTCCAAAAGCATTATTAAATTTCAAAGCTATATCTCTTGTCATTTCAATGTGCTGCTTTTGATCTTCTCCAACTGGAATAATTTCAGCATTAAAACTCAAAATATCTGCGGCCATTAAAATAGGATACGAGAACAATCCCATCATCGGCTTAAAACCTTTTGAGATTTTATCTTTATAGGCAGTAGATCTTTGCATTAATCCTACGCTAGAAAAATTTGACAAAATCCAACTAAGTTCAGTTACTTCAGGAACATCAGATTGAATCCAAATAGTAGATTTATTGGGATCAATCCCCAATGAAATAAGATTGATAAATAAATCATCAGTAAAATCTCTTAAACTATCTTTATCATTAATAGTTGTTAACGAGTGATAATTTGCAACAAAACAAAACAATTCAGAATTATCTTGAAAATCTTTCATTTTTTCAATCATTCCAAAATAATTTCCAAGAT
Source organism: Fidelibacterota bacterium (assembly GCA_017856055.1). Lineage (GTDB taxonomy): Bacteria > Fidelibacterota > Marinisomatia > Marinisomatales > Marinisomataceae > Marinisoma. The sequence goes on from JAFMFP010000001.1 coordinate 3,337, forward strand.
GTAGTAATCCTGATGGTTGAATACCGCTTAATACTCTTTTATTTTTTAAATCCATTTTGAATATAAACTTATATTAAAATAAAAACTGTTTCCAGTCACTATTATTTGAATTTATGAATTGATTAAAATAGAGAAGACTATTAGGTTTTTTTACATCCTTAATTAAAGGCATTTTTGCCTCTTTAGGAGTTCTATTGCCTTTCCGGATATTACAAGAAGAACATGCTACAACCAGATTCGTCCAACTATTTTCTCCCCCTTTACCTTTTGGAATAATATGATCGATAGTTAGAGAAGATTTTGTACATCCACAGTACTGACAACTAGCATTGTCTCTTAACAATAAATTTTTTCTATTTAAAACCATATCTTTCAAATTAAACTTTACATATTTATTCAATCTTACAATGCTAGGAATTTTTATTTTTACTGATGGAGAATGTATTTCTGTAGAATATTCTGATATCACCGTCACTTTTTCTAAATAATAAAGACATATTGCTCTTTTTGGAGAACAAATACCTATCGGCAAATAACTTGCGTTAAGAATCAATGTTAGACAATTTTCTAAAGAATTTTGGGTCATTTTTTTGTAGTTATCGAATTCAATTCTCTTTTCTCTTTGAGATTTAAATCAAAGAATATAATATCCATCATCAATTTACCATCAAAATGAAATACATAAAAATATTAGTATCTATAATAGCAATATTTAATTCTTTATTATCAAAAGAATTGAGAGGAATTGTAACTAATCAGCACGATCTTCCTATTGATTATGCTATAATAATAGATAATGATTCAAAAGAATGGACATTATCAGATGAGAACGGTGAATTTTTAATCAACTTTTCTGGAGAATCAATTACAGTTACCAGGCTTGGCTATAAACCCAAGACTTTTATCCCAGTCGGTAGTTTTCATTCTCTCAAACTTATCTCGAATGATATTGAGCTAGATCCAGTAAATGTTTTCCCTGTAAATGATATTAGAATAGTAAAAGAATTAAAAGAAAAAAGTTTTATAGGAGAATTTTCAAATTATGGAAATCTTTACCAAATTCCTTCGTTTAATATTAGAACATATGGTTCAATTTCAGGAGTTGTGAGCCCAAGCTTTGACAATGGATTCCCTAGACATACGAAAGTTCTTTTTAATAATGTAGATATTACTAATGCTCAATTAGGTCAAGCTGACCTTTCATTATTACCTACACAAATTCTAAATAATGTAGCATTTGATTCAAATATTGGGGCAATTTATAATTCTGGCTCTATCGACGGAGTTATCAATTTTAAAAATCAACATTCTGACAATAGCTTTTTTATTAATTCAGGGTCAAACGCTTTCTATCAAGTTGGATCAAAAATATCTTTATCTAGAGAAAATTCACGAAGAGATATTTTTTTTTCAAAAACGCAATATGGTGGTAATTATAAATTTTATAATAATTTTAGTGGCCAATATGAAAAAAGAGAAAATAATAAATTTGACCAAATTTTCTTTTCAATAAACAGAATTTATAAATTAAACAATGATACTTTTTTTCATTATACCTCAATGTTTTCAATTGTTGAAAGAAATGTTCCGGGTAGTCTATTGTACCCAACATCAAACTCTTCAAGAAAAGATGATATTAGTCTTCGTAATTTGACTTGGACTAAAAATTTTAATTCTTCTTCATTAAAATTTTATTTTCATATAGTTGACTCTATTCAGGAATATCGACCTGATTCTGAACTTAGCTCTTTTAGTGAGCATATTTCCAATACTTATACTAGTGGAATAAATTTTAAAACTTCCAATAAACAAAAAAACTTTCAAATTATATTAGAAAATAAAAAGAATTTTTTAGATAGTAATGATATTGGAAAGATAAATACCGATGAAAATTCACTTTTAACTTCCTTTCAATTCAATAGCCCAAATAATAGATTTAAAGCTAAACCCGTTTTTAGGTTTGATAGTCAAGAAGATATCCAAAAAAATACCTTTAGTTTATCCACAAGCTATAATTTAAAGTTGCTACCAATTAATTTTGAAATTGAGACAGGAAATGGATTTCAATTTCCAAGTTTGAATGATCTTTACTGGCCTGATTCTCAATATAGCTCTGGTAATAAAAATCTTAAAAATGAAGAGAGTAATTATATAACTTCAAATTTAAATTATAGTAATTCTAGCACACTTTTTAAAGCAAGCTTTTCTTTAAAGAAATATAAAGATTTAATCAATTGGGTTTCAGACCAAAGCGGAAAATACTCCCCAATAAATATTTCAATTGCTGAAAAAAAATCTTTAAATCTTTTCTGGAAATTTTCAATTGATAATCAAGGAATTATATCATCAATTAATTTTTATGATAGTGTAGATGAATCCAAAAATGAAAAACTACTCTATGTTCCAAATTACCAAGCATCTTTAACATATTTTTTATCAATGAATAACCATGCTCTTGAAATTGACTATTTAATGATTGGAGATAGAGTCACTCAATATGCTTCGGACTATATGCCAAAAGTCTTAAGTAAAAATTTTGATACCATCAATTTTGCTTACACTTTTAAGAATAAATCTATTAAATATGGATTGATTTTTAACAACATTTTCAATGAAAAATATCAATCAACATACGGATATCCTGAACCGTTAAGAACTTTCAATCTTACTTTAGAATATTTCTTCTAATAATCTAGTTTATCGTTTCAAAATATCAATTTGGGAATCTAAATAACTAATTGTATGAAGAAGAATTGCTTCAATCGTTTGTGGTTCTACGGGACTCATCCATTCTCTTCTTCCTTGGTACGACAAAATAAGATGATCTAGTTTAATTCTGTCTTCTTTTGGAAATGAGGATATTTGATTTATATACTCTCCAACTAAATCTTTTGATAGAATTGCATTCCCTAGTAAAGATTTTTCATTGGAATTTTTTAATGAATTACTAAATCCAACATTAATTGAGTAGAGTTTTCCAATTTGATGTAGGCTTATGCCTGATAATAATAAATCGTAATCAAAATCGTAGTTTCTTTTAAGTAATTTTGCAGAATTAATCATAGAAATTGTTTGAGCCAACAAGCCATTTTGATAATTATACTGATATGAAATACTTGCAGGGAAAACAATAAATTTACTCTTTTGATCATTGAGAATTTTGGTAACTAATATTTTAAAATGTTTTTTTGAAATCAATGAAACTTCTTTTAATAGGGTTTCCCATAAGTAACTAGGATTTATATTAGATTCAGGAATCAATTCTGCAGGATCAAAACCAAATCTTGAGTATTTTTCCATTGACGCGAAATTTATATTTCTAATTTTTATCATCAAGTTTTCGCCATACTGATAAATTTCTCCTTTTATGGCTACAGGATTTGGCGATGAGAATTTCTTAGAAAAATTATCTATGTTGTCCCATAATCGAGCTCTTATAGAGCCTGATTTATCTTGAAGCAGTAGACTTAAATATTTAGTTCCATCTTTTTTTTTAAGAATTCTTTTTTCAATACAATAATAGAATCCTTCAACTTTCATTCCAGGTACAAAATGGCTAATAAGTACAGTTTTCATTTAATTAATTTTTTCAGAACATGCCTTATCATTACAAACTGCTGAAAGACTATAAGAACGATTAGTGATTTTAATTTTTAGTTCTTTCTCCATTTGATTCTCAATCGCTAAAATTGAGTCATCAAAAAATTCAAAAACTTTTCCGCAGCTTTCACAAATTATATGATTGTGATTGGGTGAAATAGTTTTTTTATTATGCTCGTAAAGAACTTTCCCATCACTGAAGGATATTTTATTAACTAAATTATATTTTACAAACACTTCAATAGTTCTATAAAGAGTTGCTCTTGAAACAGATATCTTATTTTTTTTTAAAGAACTTAAAATTATTTCAATTTCTCGATGGCTTTCAGAAGATTTTATTTCTTCCCAAATTGCTAATCTTTGTTTTGTTACCCTTAAACCTTCTTGTTTAAGAACTGACTCAATATTTAAGTGAAATCTGCAAGGAAGATTATTCATATTTTTCAAAATTAACGATTATGTTATAGTTAACCAATTTTTTTCAATCTCGCATATTTTACAATAAGCTTCTTTTTTAAACCTCCAGAAAATTCAACTCCGACTTTTTGATTTTCTCCAGTTCCGGTTAAAACTAAAATTGTTCCAACTCCAAACAAATTATGTTCAACTTGATCCCCTACTCTAAAATCATCAAACTCTCTAATTGTTCGAGAAACTTGAACTTTTTTATTCTTTCCAACTCCTGTAATTCTCTTTGTATAAACTGATTTGTATGACTTTTCAACCACAAGAGAAGAATCTATCTCATCCAAGAATTGAGATTGCATAAAAGTAGTATTTAAGCTTGAACCGAATCTCCTTCTAAAACGTGCGTTAAAAATGAAAACATTTTCCATAGCTCGGGTAACTGCAACATAGAATAATCTTCTTTCTTCTTCTAATTGCTCAGAAGTATCATCCAGTCTTATTAATGGAAATAAACCTTGCTCTAAACCGCAAATCATCACTTTTGGGAATTCTAATCCCTTTGCAGCATGTACTGTCATAAGAGTTATAGAATTATTTTTGTTATCCCAATTGTCTATATCAGTAAAAAGAGAAATCTCTTGAAGAAATTCTCTAAGGCTTGAAGGATTGGATTCCATAAACTGATCTACGAATGCCTTAAATTCTTGAATATTATTGTATCGATCAAATTCTGCAGGATTATTTTTGTAGTAGTTTTCAATGTTAAATTCTTCTAGCACAACTCTAATTAACTCTTTGGCATCTAATTCATCAAGTAACTCATTAAATTTATTAATTGAACTCCAAAATGAATTAATCGATTCTAATTGTTTTCCACGAAGATTCAGTTCAGAAGCGTTTTTAAGACTTTGAAACATTGATATATTTGTTTTTGCAGCCAGATCTTCAAATAATGAGATAGATTTTTCTCCAATTCCTCTTACGGGAAAGTTTATAATTCTTTTAAGTGCAATATTATCGTTAGGATTCGTTATTAAAGATAAATAAGATATAATATCTTTAATTTCTTTTCTGTCATAAAATTTAGTTCCCCCAACAATATTGTAAGGTAACCCTTCTTTGATAAAAGCCTGCTCTAATGATCTTGATTGAGCATTAGTTCTATAGAGTACAGCAAAATCCTTAAAAGTATTTTTGTGTAACTTAATTTCAGATTTTATTGAATCGCAAATTGCATTTGCTTCTTCTTCATCATTATCAGTAGATATCAAAGAGATTTTTTCTCCTTGACCTTTTGTAGCTCTAAGTTTTTTCTCCGCTCTATTTTTATTATTAATCACTACAGACCAAGCAGCATCTAGAATTGTCTGTGATGATCTATAATTTTCTTCAAGTTTTATTTGAACACAATTGGGAAACTCTTCGTTAAAATTTGTTAAAATGTTATCAATGTTTGCTCCTCTCCAGCCATAAATTGACTGGTCATCGTCTCCAACGACTGTAATATTTTTATTAGCATTTGATAACAAGGCAATCAATTTAAATTGTGCTGAATTAGTATCTTGAAACTCATCAACTAGAATATATTTCCATTGATCCGTATATGATTTCAAGATTGTTTTATTTAAAGAAAAAATCTTTATTGGTAAAAGAATTAAATCATTGAAATCAACAGCATTATTGTTTTTGAGTTTTGCATTGTAAAGATTATAAGCCTCAGAAATTTGTTTTTCTTCAAAAGATTTTGCTGACTTAGAAGCCGACTTTTCGTCGATTAAATTATTTTTAAACCTATCTATTTCACTTAATAGAAAACTTGGACTGAATAGTCTATTTTCATTGAGGTCTAATTCATCTATAATTTCTCTGAGAATCGCTTTTTGATCACTTGTGTCATAAATTGAAAAATCTGGTCCATAACTATCATCAATTTTTGAAATATTTTGCCTTAAAATTCTAGCGCCAATTGAATGGAATGTTCCTACGTTCACTCCTTTAACATCTATACTTTGGGATATTCTATCTTTCATTTCTTTAGCAGCTTTATTCGTAAAGGTTAGAGCTAAAATTTGTTGAGGTTGATAAAAATTCTGATTTATAAGATGCCAAACTTTGTAGGTTAAAACTCTTGTTTTACCACTTCCAGCTCCAGCAAAAACGAGTAAAGGGTTTTTTACTTCTTGGACTGCTTTGAGTTGATTTTCATTTAAATCTTGTAACTTCATCTATTGATTCCTTAAAAAATTTTTATAGTTTTTTTTAGCTTCATTATGATCCTTTTCATTTTTTGTAAAAACGTGCGACCCATCCCCTTTAGCAACAAAAAAAAGGTAATCTGTTTTTTCGGGATTTAATACCGCTTGAATAGATTTGAGTCCTGGGTTATTGATAGGTCCAGGAGGTAATCCAAAATTAAGATATGTGTTATATGGAGATTCAATCTTTAAATCTTTATTAGTTAATCTTTTTGGAGATTCATCTACAATAAACTGAATCGTAGGGTCTGCTTGAAGTTTCATATTTTTTTTTAATCTGTTAATATAAACAGAAGCAATAATTGCTCTTTCTTCATCAATCATTGCTTCTCCTTCAACGATTGAAGCTAAAGTTATAACCTCATGAAGACTCATATCATTAATTTGCTTTTCTTTAAAGAGTGGAATTACTCTTATTTCAAACTCATTAACTATTTTTTGAATTATTGATTCAAAAGACTCATTATAATGAAAAAAATAAGAATCTGGGAAAAGATAACCATCAATCGAGCTAAATTGAATCCCAATGCTATCAAGAAATTTTTTATCTTTTAAAAGTTCAACTTCTGAGAGATTAAAATCAAATTCTGACAAAATAATATCAACTACTCTTTCAGTTGAGCTTCCCTCAGGAATTGTAATTTTTTTTGATATTTGACCATTGGAAAATATCGAATTAATAATTGATGTATTTGAAATTTTACCTTCAAACAAATATGTCCCAGCAGGAATTTTGTTCTGAAGATTATTAAGATAAATAAACGATTTAAATATAAATTTGTTTTTGACTATCTCTTCTCTATGAAATAAATCAATAATTTCATTTAAAGTTTTGCCTTTTTCTATAGTTATAATTTTTTTAGAGATAGTATGATTATTTGTTGAAATAATAATTGTAAAAGCAATGAATACAATTGATAAAAATAAAGAAAGATAATTAGCAATAATTTGATTTTTAGATGAATTCATTTGGTGGTGAAATTAATTGATTTCATCGTTTAAATCAATTCATAGCAAAATCTATTTTTTAATCTACTATAAAGAGCTAATTTTGAATTATGTTTTATAAAAATGATAATCCCAATAAAATTAGTTGGCCTTTTAAAAGAAAAAATTATCTTTTGTTTGGATTCGCAGTTTTAATTATAATTGTGGGTTATTTTATCATGTATATTGGTGAAGTAAATAGTTTTCAGAGCGTGACTTTAGCTCCAATTTTATTGATTGTGGGATATCTAATTTTAATCCCTCTAGCAATACTTAAAAATTAAACAGGGGTAGTAGTTCAGTTGGTTAGAACGCCGGCCTGTCAAGCCGGAGGTCGCGGGTTCAAGTCCCGTCTATCCCGCAATAAAGGGTTAAATTTTAACCCTTTTTCATTTTTATGAAAAATATTTATCAAATTGGCTTTGGGCTTATTGGTAAAACAATGGCTAAAGATCTTTCAAAAAATTTTCATGTGCATGTTGTTGATATTAATCCGAACGCATTTATAAATTTAAATAACCCCAATATCATTCCTTCTTCTTTTGATGTGACAAAAAAAAGTGATTTAGCTGAATGGTTAAATGGAGCTGATTTGGTTCTTTTAGCTGTTCCTGGTTTTTTAGGATATAAGATTTTAGAAATGTTAATTGAGCTTGAGGTGAACGTGATTGACATTTCTTTTTCGCCAGAAAATCTTCTTGAATTAGACAAAAAAGCAAAAAATAAAGGGGTAACAGTTATAATTGACGCAGGTTTAGCTCCTGGTTTGCCTAATTTATTTTTAGGTCACTATTATAAAGAAAATAATATTGATTCTTTTTCTTATTATGTAGGGGGCTTACCAATGAATCCCAAGCCTCCCTTCAAATATAAAGCACCGTTTTCTCCGATTGATGTAATTGAAGAATATACTCGAGAAGTTACTCAAAAAGTAAATGGACAATTAATTAAGCGTCAAGCTTTAACAGATATTGAAGAAAGACATTATAATAATATAGGAAACCTGGAAGCATTCAATACTGATGGATTAAGATCTTTAATCTTTACTATGAAAGATATCCCAAACCTAAAAGAAAAGACTTTAAGGTTTTGTGGGCACGCAAATCTTATTATTGAAATGAAAAATAAGGGGCTTTTTAATAAAAAATCCATTGAATCTACCTCCCAAAAACTAATTGAAGAATGGAAGCTTGATGTGAATGAAAAAGAATTTACTGTTTTAGAAATATTTATTTCCTCCGCTGATAAAAATACTAGAATTTTTCTTTATGATGAATTTGATAATGATTCAAAAACAACTTCAATGGCAAGATGCACTGGATTTACAGCAACGGGATGCGTAAACCTTTTTAATAATGAAAAAAATGATTTTGAATTTCAAGGGGTAGTTCCTTTAGAAATTTTAGGACAAAATAAAAATTACTTTAATTTTCTAATTCAATACTTGAATGATAGAAAAATTAAGTTTGATATTTCTCAAACTAGTTTAGTTTGAAATAAATCATGTAATCTTAATAGCCCTATACATTGATCATCTTTATCAACAACAGGTAAAATTGATATTTGCGATTCGCGATCTTCCATAATTTTCATTGCTTCAATTAAAGAAGTAGATTCATTAATAGTAACTGGATTGAAATTTATAATTGATTCAACTGAGTCATTGGGGTTAAGACCGTTGTTAATGGATTTCCTTATGTCTCCATCCGTTATTATCCCTAAAATCCTTCTTTTATTATCTAAACATAATGAAGCACCAAGAGGGCATTTTGTCATAAGAGATGTTACATGAAAAAGTGTATCTGAAGGTTTAAAAACTGCAATTTTTGATAAAGGATGGGCTACATCAGAAACTCTTAAACCAAGCTGCTTACCAAGATCTCCTGCGGGATGATTTTTAGCAAAATCATTTTTCTTAAAATCACGCATTTTCATTAAAATTGCAGCCAAGGTATCTCCAATCACTAAACTCGCCACAGTACTGGTCGTAGGTACGATTCCCAATGAATCAATTTCTTCAGTAATTGAAGCATCAAGTATGTAATCAGAATTTTGAGCGATAAATGAATTCTTATTCCCTACAATTGAGATAATTTTAGAATTCATAGATTTAATAATAGGAATTAATCTTATCAGTTCTTCAGTATTACCACTTTTTGAAATAAGAATTGTAGGATCACTCTTTTTATAAATGCCAATATCCCCATGCAATGCATCAGCAGCATGTAAAAAAACACTTTGAGTACCAGTACTGCATAAAGTAGCTACAATTTTTTGACCAATTAGTCCTGATTTACCAAGACCACAGACAATGACTTTCCCTTTACTTTTTAAAATAAGTTCAGCCACTGCAACAAGATTGCTATTATCTTTTTTGGATAATTCCGTTATCTGACGACCGACATTTAGAATTATTGATTGGACTAAATTAGAATAGTTGTCTTTTTTCATAATGAATAATGAAATATAATTAGATTTTATGGATTTTAATCTTATAAATTGTAATATGAATATATATATAACTGGTGCTAGTAGCGGTATTGGAGAGTTTGTAGCCTATGAATATAGTAAAATGGGGGCAACTATTGCGCTCTGTGCTAGAAGAAAAGAAAAATTAGAGATTATTGAAAAAAAATGCGTTTCTCTGGGTGCAAAAGTTTATACCTATTCTATTGATGTAACAGATCTTTCATCTGTTAAAGAATCGATTGATGATTTTTTAAGTAAGGTAAATTCAATTGATTTAGTTTTTGCCAATGCAGGGTTAGGCTCGATGGATTTTATTGAAAAAGGTAATCCATCCTCCATGAATCAAGTAATTGAAACAAATGTAATTGGAGTTCAAAACACCGTTATTCCTTTCATACCTAAAATGATTGAACAATACAGTGGTCAGATTGCTATCGTTGGTTCAGTTGCTAGTTATGTTGCTTGGCCAGGAAGCGGGGCTTATGCAGCTTCGAAATTTGCAGTAAGGGCATTGAGTGAATCATTGCGAAGAAGCCTACCAAAACAAGTTCAAGTTACTCTTATTTGTCCTGGATTTGTTAAAAGTGAAATGACTGAGGAAGTTGAATTTAAACCCTTCCTTATTGGCACAGAAAAAGCAGCTAAAAAAATTGTTGGAGCTATCACTAAAAAGAAAAAGGTTTTCATTTTTCCTTGGCAATGGAATCTGGTTATTTTATTTAAAAAAATAATCTACTTAACTCTTGGAAATGCTTTTCAAAAAAAGCATGATCGATTTAGAAGTAATAAAAATTAGTCTAAATCTTTAAGAAAAGCTCTATGTCAGTCTATATGAAAAGTAAAATAAAATCATTGCAGGCAAAAATGTCATAAAATTGATTTCCTCTTGAAAAAACAAAAACGAATTTATTATAGCGATTGGAATTACAAAATTATTCATAACTGCTAATCTTTCATTAGAAACCTTAACTGATCCCAAATTCCAAACTAAGAATCCTAGCCCAGTAGAGATTAAACCCAAAAATAATAACCATGGAATGTGATATGAATTTATAGTCTCAAAGCTATTGGAATAAAAAGAATTAAAAATAAACGTTATAATTACTGCTCCAAAAAACAATTGTGAAAAATTATTAATTACATCAGTTTGTTTATTTTTACTTTTCCATTCTTTAAATAGTAGTTGACCTAGAGCAAAAAATAAATTGGCAAATTGAATCAAAATGAAACCAATCCAATAGTCGAAAGGATTAACAACAGTTAATCTTATCAAATAGGAGCCAGTAATAACAAATAATACTGAGTAAATTCCATTCAAGGTAAAAGGTTTATGATTAATTATTTGAGAAAAAATCATAATGAAAATTGGGGTAGTGATTGTAAATGTTGCTATTAGATATGCAGGTAAGAATTGATATGAACTAATATAAAAAATATACATTAAACCAAATTGAACTGCTCCAATAGCAATTAATTTTATATCAAAAACAAATTTTTTATAGTTATAAATAGTTAAGAATGCAAAGAACACAAATGCAATTAAATTTCTTAGAAAACTCAAAAGTATCGGGTTAACATCACCTAAACCATATTTTATAATTCCAAAAGAAAATGACCACAAAATCGAAACTAGAATAAGATAAATCACAGAACTTTTATACAATCAATAAGTTTTGCAAGATTGTAATCTTTTTCAGTGATATCCCCTACATCATGAGTTGAAAGAATTATTGTTACTTTACAATATGCAATTAAAATATTGGGATGATGATTTTCTTTTTCAGCAAGAGCAGCAACTGAATTTATAAAGTCTATACTTTGAGAATAATTTTCAAATTCAAAAGATTTTGAAATTGATTTATTTATTTCGATCCAACTCATTCTAGAATGGCCATATCATAGGAATCATAATCACTGAAACAATCCAGAGAATTATACCTAAGGGAAGTCCAACTTTTATGTAGTCAGAATATTTATATCCGCCTGGTCCAAAAACCATCAAATTAGTCTGATAACCTACGGGAGTTATAAATGATGCTGATGCTGCAAAACAAACTGCAAAAATAAAGGGCTTAGGATCATAACTAAAAGCAGAAGATAAAGCTAAGGTGATAGGAGTCATAATAATTGCTGTAGCTGCATTAGAGGCTACCTCCGTTAAAACCATAGTTAAGAAATAAATAACAGCTAACAATACAAAAGGAAGTATTTCAGATGGAAAAAGACCAATAAATGACTCAATAAAATTACCAATAATTGCATCCATTCCGGTTGTTGAAATAGCTGCACCCATTGGTAAGAATGCTGCTATAACAATAATCACCTGCCAATGAATTGACTTATAAGCTTCAGAAGGAGTAATGACTTTTGTAAGAAAAAGTATAATAACACTTAACAAAACTCCAACTTCGATTTTTAATAATCCTACAACAGCTAATATGACAGATAATAATATCGTAATTAAGCTTAGCCATCTTAATGGATTATTATCCAGTGTTGCATCAACTTTCCCTAAGACAATAAAACCTTCTTTTTCCCCTAAATCTATAATTTTATCTTTTGGTCCATAAACTAACAAAGTATCAAATGGCTTAAGAATAAAATGGCTAATTTTTCTTCGAATGATTTCTCCATCTCTTTTAATTGCTAATACAAATGAACCAAATCTTCTTCGAAAATTTGAATCTTGTAGTGTCTTGCCAATTATAGAAGAATTATCTGTAACAAGACATTCTGCAATAATATTATCATCTTGTTCAAGCTCTTCTTGGGTTAACTTTTCGTCTGCCAACAAATTTAAACTCTCGACTTCTTTCATTTTTTGAAAATTTTCAAATGATCCTTTGACAAAAAGAATATCATCGACTTGTAAAAGTAATCCTCTTAGATTTTGATTAATAATTTTACCATCACGAATAACATCTAAGACAATTACGTCATAGTTTTGATTAATTTTTCTGTCAAATAATGTTTTCCCAACAATTGGAGACTTGTCAGTGACCTTAAATTCAGTTAAATATCCATCAAGACTATAATTATCAATTGAAGATGATTTGTTTAATCGGTTCGGTAACAATTTATAACCAATAGTAAAGATATAAATCAGACCAACGAGAAATTTAATAATACCGAATTTTGCAAATTCGATCATACCTAAAGATACAGTACCATTGGTTGAATCTATTAAAATTGAATTAACTATTAAGTTTGTCGATGTTCCTACAAGTGTTAAAGTACCTCCTAAGATGGCTGCATAACTTAAAGGAATCAAAACTTTAGAAGGACTAATATTATATTTTTCTGACAAACGTATTGTAATTGGCATAAATATTGCAACTATAGCTGTATTGTTCACTACAGCAGAGGCGAGCCCGATAAAGAATAAATAAGAAATAACACCTAGTATTCTTGACTTATCAATTAGGGTATTAATTTTAACAATCAAGTATTCCAAAATATGAGATTTTTGCAACGAATAACTTAAAATAAAAAGACAAGCAATTGTTATAACTGCAGGATTGGAAAAACCAGATAATCCTTCAGCAGGAGTTACTAATCCAAATATTAATAAAAGTCCCAGTACTAATAATGCTGTAACATCAATAGGAAAAAGCTCAGAAACAAATAATGCTAAAGCTCCAAAAATTATGATTCCTAAAATTATAAGTTCCATTTGTACCGTGGAAAGGACTCGAACCTTCACATCTTACGATACTGGTTCCTAAGACCAGCGCGTCTACCAATTCCGCCACCACGGCATTAACTCAGAATATAAATAATTATTGACTAAACTATTAACATTGATTTATTGCAAAATCAATCTCAGAAATAATATCATCCGGATCTTCAATTCCAATTGATAATCTTAATAGGTTTTTATTAATGCCTAGCTTCTCTTTTTCTTCTTTCGGCACAGAAGCGTGCGTCATAGAATAAGGACAAGAAATTAAAGATTTAATACCTCCTAAACTTTCTGCAAGAGTAATAAGATTAAGATTTTTAGCAAATTTATTAATATCTTTATTTTCTGATAATTCGAAAGAAATCATTGAACCAAAAACAGGTTTATTGTTTGGATCAAGTTGTTGTTTACAGGCTAAGCTATGTTGAGGATGACTTGTAAGTCCTGGATAAATAACTTTTGTGATGCTCTTTTGTTTTTCCAACCACTTAGCAATCAATAATGAATTTTTAAACTGTCTTTCAACTCTAACTGTAAGCGTTTTAATTGATCTAAGCAATAACCAAGCATCAAACGAGCTTTGAAGAGAACCTGCGGTATTTTGAATTAGCTGAATCTTTGAATTTAATTGATCTCCATTTAACATTAAAGCTCCACCAATTATGTCTGAATGACCTCCAAGAAATTTAGTGGTACTATGCATAACAATATCTGCACCTAACTTAAGCGGCTGTTGACCATACGGGCTCATAAATGTGTTGTCTACACTTAAGATGCAATTATTTTGTTTAGCTATTTTAGAAATAGCTTCAATATCTGCTAACTCTAATAAAGGGTTACTAGGTGATTCTATATGGATATGTTTCGTATTCTTTTTTATGGATTCTTTAACACAATTCAAATCAGAAGTATCAATAAAATCATAGTCTATACCAGTATCATTTAAAACTCTTGTCACTAATCTAAAAACCCCACCATAAACATTTCGAGATAACAAAATATGATCATTTGGTTTATACATTAAAAAAATAGCTGTCATTGCTGCCATCCCAGAGCTAAACCCATAAGCATTTTCTGCACTTTCTAAATTGGCTAAACTCTCTTCCAATGCAGCCAAAGTTGGATTACCAGTACGAGCATATACAAATTGTTCAGTGCTTTCAAACTTTTTTTGCTTAAAAGTTGAAGTGAGATGTAAAGGAGTTACAGTAGAAGAGGTTTCATCAATTCTATTTCCAATATGAACAATTCTTGAATCAAATTTAAGATTTTTTTTAGACACGTTTATACCCCTGAGATAAATATACATCTAATTTTTTATATTTAATTTCTTTTTTCTCTCCAGATGGTGAAATGACAATAATTTTTGAATTTCTTCCAATTTTATTATCAGAAGTATCATTCAAATCTTCATTAGATTGGGATTGATTTATGAAATTCTCTGAGTGTGACAACTTAACTCGTTTTGGAGAAGTAACTTGGGACTGATTTTCTGCATTAATTTGAGCATGAAAAATTCGCTGAACTATTGATGCTTTTAAGCTCGATAATAGCTCTTGAAAAAGAATAAATGATTCTGATTTATATTCAATTAAAGGATTTTTTTGACCATATGCTCTTAATCCGATTCCCTCTCTTAATTGGTCCATTGCCAGTAAATGATTTCTCCATTTTTCATCAATCGTTTTTAAAAATATAAGCTTCTCAACTTTCCTTAAAATTTCTTCAGGAATTATTGATTCCTTTTTTGAATAGTAATCAATTGCAATGGAGAAGCAATTTTTTACAATCATTTCAATATCATCAAGGGCACTTAATTCTTCTTCATCAATCTCAATCATAAGCTTAGTTCTTAAGTTGTTCTTAATTTCATTCCAATCCAAATCTTCAACTTTTATATCCTCGTTTTTATAAAAAATATCTAAAAGATAATCTTCAATAAATTCGTCTAAGGTCGACTTTATTGAATCTTCTTTAAGAGCTTTATTTCTTAGTTCATAAATAATTGTTCTATGATGGTTTAAAACATCATCATATTCCAACAAGTGTTTTCTTATAGCAAAATTTCTTTCTTCAACTTTCTGTTGCGCATTTTTGACTCCTCGATTAAGCATTCCTGCACTTAATTCTTGATTTTCATCAATCGATAGCCTATCCATATAAGTTGCCAGCTTATCCATATTAAATAGTCTCATTAAATCATCCTCAAGAGAAATATAAAATCTTGAGGATCCGTTGTCACCTTGCCTTCCTGCTCTACCCATCAATTGTAAATCAATTCTTCTAGATTCATGTCTAGCCGTACCGATTATATGCAATCCACCAATTTCTTCAACACCGGGTCCTAGCTTTATATCTGTTCCCCTACCTGCCATGTTAGTAGCTATAGTAACTGATTTTTTTAAACCGGCTTGAGCAACTATTTCAGCCTCTCTTTGGTGTTGTTTTGCATTTAAAACATTATGAGGAATTCCACTTTTTTTTAACATTTTAGACAAGAGTTCTGAAACATCAACAGACACTGTTCCAATTAGAACTGGTTGGCCTGTTTTATAATACGAAATAACCTCATTGATTACTGCCTGATATTTTGCCTGCATCGATTTATAAATAACATCATCAAAATCTTTGCGTGCAACAGGCTTGTGTGTTGGAATGACAGTAACTTCTAATTTATAAATTTTTTCAAACTCCGCTGCTTCAGTTTCTGCGGTTCCAGTCATTCCGGCTAATTTATTGTACATTCTAAAATAATTTTGAAGTGTGATTGAGGCTAGTGTTTGCGTTTCATTTTCAATCTTTACATTTTCTTTTGATTCTAAAGCTTGGTGTAACCCTCCACTGAATCTTCTTCCAGGTAAAACACGACCCGTAAACTCATCAACAATAAGCACTTGTCCATTTTGAACAACATATTCAACATCTTTCTCAAATAATGTATAAGCTTTTAAAAGCTGTTGGAGGTGATGTATTCTTGAACTTCTACTGGAATGCAAAGAATAAGCCTCCTCTTTTTTAATCAACTTGTCATTTTCATCGATTTGCATTTCATCAATTTCTGAAAGCATTTCTCCTAAATTTGGAATTGTGAATGATTCTGGATTATCAGGAGATAAAAACTCTCTTCCTTTATCAGATAGATCAACGGAGTTAGATTGTTCATCAATAACAAAAAATAAATCTTCATCAAGTTCATGAACTTTTTTTTCAGCAATAAACTGAGATTCAACACTATTCATTAACTTTAAATTTCCTGGAGTTTGAAATAATAATTGTAAACTTTCATTCTTTGGCAATCCCTTCTTTGCTTTCAAAAGCAAAAGTCCAGCTTGAAATTTATCTTCATTTGTTATTTTATCTTTTTGCAATAAGGATTTTGATTCATTAAGTAAAGAATGGACTAAATTTTCTTGCTTTCTTACTATAGATTGTACTGAGGGTCTTAACTCAATGTATGACTGATCAATTTGAGATTCAACTGGTCCAGATATAATTAATGGAGTTCTAGCTTCATCAATTAATACACTATCAACTTCATCAACGATTGCAAAATTATGTTTTCTCTGGACTAGATGCTCAGGGTCTACAGACATATTATCTCTCAAATAATCGAAGCCAAACTCATTATTGGTTCCATAAGTAATATCATTGCTATATGAAACTTTCCTTTCAAATGGATTCATAGAATTAATAATAAACCCTACCTTTAATCCTAGGGTTTCGAACACTCTCCCCATCCACTGTGCGTCTCTTTTTGCCAGATAATCATTAACTGTAATTACATGAACTCCTTTGCCAGTAAGAGCATTTAAATAAATAGGAAAAGTTGCAACTAATGTTTTTCCTTCTCCGGTCTTCATTTCAGCAATCTTTCCTTGATGGAGCACTACTCCTCCAATAATCTGTTCATCGTAAGGTATCATTTCCCATTTAATAACCTGACCAACAACCTCCCATTCTTTCCCAACCAAAAGCCTACAAGCATGTTTAACCATTGCAAATGTTTCAATAACATAGGAGTCAAGAACTTCTTTCTCATTTTCTGTGGAAAGAATTTTTTGCTGAATCTCTTCCTTGATTTCCTGTGTTCGATTTTGGAGATCAGCTTCGGTGTAATTTTCAATTGAATTATAATAATTATTGATTTTTTCAACCAACGGTAGAATCTTTTTAATTTCTCTATCTGACTTAGTGCCGAAAATTTTAGATAAAATTGACATAATTATTGTTTTTTAAAAATTGAGTCTAAAATTCCATTAACAAAAGCAATACTTTCATCTGAACTAAATTTTTTAGCATTTTCAATTGCTGTACTTATGGTAATCTTATGAGAAATATCATATTGCTTTAAATGAATCATTTCTGCTAAAGACATTTGAAGAATTATTTTATCAATCAAATTTATTCTTTCAATGCTCCAATTATTTAAATGTAATTCAATTTGAGAGCTAATTGATGGTTCGTTTTTAATTGAAGCATAAAATAAATCATGAACAAATTCTTTCGTAGGTTCATCAAAATTATATCTAGCATTAATATCTAAAAGAATTTTTTCAGGTTCTTCATTAGATAAACTTTTAGAATAAAGCGCCTGCAAAACGGCTTCTCTTGCCTGTTTTCTAAGTTGCTTCATTTATTAAAATTATTTTGAATCTTGAATTCGCTTTTCAGCTAATAAGTTAGCTGCATCTATTGTTGACAGGTTTTGATTTTCAGATAAATCAAAAATTTCTAATAATGTTTCATAAATACCTTCAACTTGATTAGTTGCTTTTTTTGAATCATAGCCGGTTAACTCATTTGCAACATTCATCAACCCTCCAGCATTAATAACATAGTCTGGAACATATAAGATTTTTTTTTCATTAATGGTTTCTGATTCTCTTTTCTCATTTAATAATTGATTATTTGCAGCACCTGCAATGATTTGACAATTTAAATTCTCTAAGGTTTGAGGGTTTATAATTCCTCCAAGTGCACAAGGAGAAAAAATATCCAACTCTAATTTCATTAAATCATTATTTGAAATAGAGGTTACTCCAAATTCTCTAGAAACAAGATCCAATCTTTCTTGATCAACATCAAAACCATATATTTGAGCACCGGCTTCAAATAAATGTTTTGAAAGATAATAGCCCACTTTTCCAAACCCTTGGATTCCAACTTTTAAATTTTTAAAGGATTCTATTTGATACTTTTTTTTCAATGCAGCTTTCATTCCAATAAAAACTCCTAAAGCTGTAAAAATTGAAGGGTCTCCACTTCCACCTAAAGACTTTGTGATACCTGTAACATGATTAGTTTGGCTTCTAATGTATTCCATATCTTCAACTGTCATACCAACATCTTCTGCAGTAATATATCTACCATTTAAGGTATCTACAAAACGTCCAAAAGATTCTAATAATTCTTTAGTTTTAATTTTTTTTGGGTCTCCAATAATGACTGCTTTCCCTCCTCCAAGATTTAAATTAGAAATTGATGCTTTGTAGGTCATGCCTCTAGACAATCTAAGAACATCTTCCAATGCCTCAGATTCGCTTTGGTAGGGATACATTCTACATCCTCCCAAGGAAGGCCCAAGAACAGTATTATGTATTGCGATGATAGCTTGCAATCCTGTTTTATTATCATTACAATAAACTACTTGCTCATGACCATAAGAGGTTATTTTTTCAAATGTGTTACTCATTTATTTTTCTCTTTCTCTGAATTGGAGTATGCAGAAATAATTTTTTTGACTAAATGATGTCTAGCAATATCCGTTTGTTTAAGTTCCACGGTTCCAATCCCTTTTATATTTTTAAGAATTTCTAATATATCAACTAGACCAGAATACTTCTTTGAAGGCAAATCAATTTGAGAAATATCACCAGTAACGATTGCTCTTGAATCTACTCCAAGTCTAGTTAAAAACATCTTCATTTGGATATTTGATGCATTCTGAGCTTCATCAAGAATCATTACTGCCCTATTAATTGTTCTACCACGCATGTAAGCTAGGGGAATAATCTCAATTATGCCGTTATCTAAAAAATTTTGAATTTTATTTTTAGGCAATAAGTCATTTAAAGAATCATAGAGGGGCCCTAAATATGGATCAATTTTTTCCTTGAGGTTTCCTGGTAAAAACCCAAGATTTTCTCCTGCTTCAACAGCGGGTCTGCAAAATATGACTTTATCAATTTCTCTTTTTTCGAGCAAAGACAATGCATATGCCACTGTCAAAAAAGTTTTACCTGTTCCTGCTGGACCTGCTGCAATAACAATTTCATTTTTTTGAAACGTTTCAATTAATTTTTGCTGACCTTTAGTTCTAGGATAAATTGCACCTTTCTTACCATAATAAACTACATTGTTAATCGATATTTCGGAATTAACATTAGTAAAATTTAGAGCAATTAACTTATTAATGTCCTTAGTGTTTAAATTATTACCCTTTTTAATAGAGTCGACCATTTGTTGAAGGATTTGATCAAAATCATCAATATCTTTTTTAAGTCCCTGACAAAAAATATTATTACCTCTTATGTTAATATCTACAGGGAGATTTTTATCTAAAAATAAAATATTTTGGTCACCAGCTCCATAAAGTGATGTCAAATCAATTCCACTAATTTCAAAAGTCTTCTTCATTAATTTTTTATTTTTATTCCAAGGTCATCTAATTGACTTTCATCAACTTCACTAGGCGCATCTTCCATTAACGCTGATGCAGAAGTAGTTTTTGGGAATGCTATGACATCTCTGATATTGTCAGATCCTGATAAAAGCATGACTAGTCGGTCTAAACCAAATGCGATTCCTCCGTGAGAAGGGGCTCCATAACTTAGTGCATCAACAAAAAAACCAAATTTCTCATTGATTTCATTTTCGGACAAATTTAAAATTTGAAAAATTTTACTTTGGATTTCGCTATTATGAATCCTGATAGATCCACCTCCCACTTCATATCCATTGATTACAATATCATAACCTTTAGATAAAGCATCTTCAGGTTTATTTTCTAATAATTTAATATCTTCATCTTTTGGAGCAGTAAAAGGGTGGTTGACCGAATCAAATTTTTTCTTTTGATTATCCCACTCAAATAAAGGAAAATCTTTAATCCAAACTGGAGCATAAATATCTCTCTTAATCAAATCAAGCTTATGCCCTAAATCAATTCTAATTTTTCCTAAAATTTTTGATGCTTTATCGAAACTATCTCCAATAAATAATAGAATTGAAGAATCCTTTAAGTTAAAATTTTTAATAATTTCGTTCTGAAGATCAGAATCAAAAAATTTAGAAATTCCTCCGTCAAATTTTTGCCCATCATATTTCATCCATGCAACACCCTTTGCGCCATCATTCTGGGCTATTATATCTAGCTCTGAAAGTTGTTTTCTTGTGAAAAAATCATTTTTATTAGAAATAATCATTCCAGATACATACTCAGTAGATTTAAATGACTCAAAATTAGACTTCTTGCCAAATGGACTAAAATCGAATAATTCAATCCCGAATCGTAAATCAGGCTTATCAGTTCCATACTTTGATATGGCTTCTCTATAACTTAGTGATGGGAATGGAGATTGAAATTTATATGAAATGGTCTTTTCAAAAACCTCTGAAAGCAAATTTTCAACTGTTTTCATTACTTCAGACTCATCGATAAAGCTCATTTCTAAATCTATTTGAGTAAACTCTGGCTGTCTATCAGACCTTAAATCTTCATCTCTAAAACATTTTACTATTTGAAAATATTTATCTAAGCCAGATATCATAAAAAGTTGCTTGTACATTTGCGGAGATTGAGGTAAGGCATAAAATTTACCTTTATGAACTCGACTAGGAACTAGATAATCTCTTGCTCCTTCTGGAGTAGATTTCATCAAAATAGGAGTTTCTATTTCAATAAAATCTAATTTTGATAAATAATTTCTCACAACTTGTGTAGTTTGATGTCTAATTATAAGATTATTTTGTAAAGATTTATTCCTAAGTTCTAAATATCGGTATTTTAATCGATGTTCTTCTGATGAACTCTCCCTATCATGAATTGAAAGAGGTAAGGGTTTAGTTGAATTAATAATTTCGCATGAGTTGACAAAAATTTCAATAGAACCAGTAGAAAGATTTGGGTTCTTTAAACTGTCTTCTCTTTCTGAAACCTTACCTTCTATTGTAATTACATCTTCTAAAGATATCTTTTTTGTAATTAATGTTAAAGGTTCCGATTCGAAAACAAGCTGAACAAGTCCGTATCTATCACGTAAATCTATAAATGTAATTTTACCGTGAGTTCTAATAGAATGAACCCATCCTGATAGAATAACACTATCTTTAATGTTATCTATCGACAATTCACCACATTTATGTGTACGAAATTTCATATTTTAAAAATCTATTTATTTTACTTCTTGAATATCTTCAAGAAGAACAACAACTCTATCCTCAATATCATCAGCAGGATCAGAATTAATGTCAACAATACCAGATGAACAAGAAAAATCAATTTTCTCTTTCGCTGTTTTCACTGATATTACACCTTCTTTTAGATTAATGATAGAATTAGTATGGTTTTTTAATATGCCAAAATATCCACTTTCACCTGGGCATAATGTATGAACAACATCACTAAATTTATAGCTCTTCAAAGGAGTAATAATTTCTAGTGTATATCCATTCATTACTTTCTACCTTTTTCAATTGCTTCATCAATTGAACCAACATATGAAAATGCATTTTCAGGTAAATCATCAACCTCACCATTAAGAATTGCTTCAAAACCTGCAATTGAATCTTCCAGTTTAACGTATCTACCTTCAATACCAGTAAACTGTTCAGCTACAAAAAATGGTTGAGACATGAACTTTTGCATTTTTCGTGCTCTAGAAACAACCATTTTATCTTCGTCTGAAAGTTCATCCATACCAAGAATCGCTATAATATCTTGAAGGTCTTTATACTGTTGCAATGTTGATTGAACAGACCTTGCAACATTATAATGCCTATCTCCGATAACTCTAGGGTCAAGAATTCTTGAAGTCGATGTTAATGGATCAATAGCAGGATAAATTCCAAGCTCAGCAATTTTTCTTTCAAGAACGGAAGTAGCATCTAAATGAGCAAAAGCCGTAGCTGGGGCTGGATCAGTTAAATCATCAGCTGGTACGTATATAGCCTGTACGGAAGTAATTGAACCTTTCTTTGTTGAAGTAATTCTTTCTTGTAAATCTCCCATCTCAGTTGATAATGTTGGTTGATATCCAACAGCAGAAGGCATTCTTCCTAAAAGAGCTGATACTTCAGAACCCGCTTGAGTAAATCTAAAGATGTTATCAACAAATAATAAAACATCTCTTCCTTCTTCATCACGGAAATATTCAGCCATAGTTAATGCACTTAAACCTACTCTGAGTCTTGCGCCAGGAGGTTCATTCATTTGTCCAAAAACTAAAGCAGTCTTATCTATTACCCCTGATTCAGTCATTTCTGCATATAGATCGTTACCTTCTCTAGTACGTTCCCCAACGCCAGCAAAAACAGAAAATCCACCATGTTCTGTTGCAATATTTCTAATTAATTCTTGAATTAAAACAGTTTTACCTACTCCTGCACCTCCAAATAAACCTGTTTTTCCACCTCTAGTGTATGGCTCCATCAGATCTACAACTTTAATGCCAGTTTCAAACATTTCAGATGAAGTTGTAAGAGTGTCTTGTGCAGGTGCAGAGCGGTGAATTGGAGATGTAGTAGTTTTTCCAATATCACCTTTTTGGTCAATTGTATTTCCTAAAACATCAAACATTCTTCCCAGAGTTTCTTTACCAACTGGTACTGAAATTGGTTGTCCTAAATCAGTTACTTTTTCTCCTCTTACAAGTCCATCAGTTGAGTCCATAGCGATAGTTCTTACTACTCCTTGGCCAAGATGTTGTGCAGTTTCCAAAACTAAATTTGAGCCATCATTTCTTTTGATACTCAATGCATTCATAATTTTTGGAAGATAACCTTCATTGAATTTTACATCAACTACAGCACCTGTTATTTGTAATATTTTACCTTCGTTATTCATTTTTTTCCCCTTAATCTACTAATGCTTCTGCACCACCTACAATCTCTAACATCTCTGTAGTGATTGCTGCTTGACGTGCTTTGTTAAATTCAAGTTTTAAATCTTTAATAATTTCTTTAGCATTTTCAGTTGCGTTATCCATCGCAATCATTCTTGCAGCTTCTTCACTACTGTAAGACTCCAGAAGTTGCTGCCACATTTGAACCTTGATATGTTTTGGAATCAACTTGCTAACAATTTGTTTTTGTCCTGGTTCATAATCATAATTATAATTTTTCACATTGTAGTTTGAAGTAAAATCAACAGGTAAAACCTTTTCTATAACCAGTTCCTGAGAAGAAAGCGTTTTGAAACGATTATAGATTACATGAACTTCATCAACTTCTTGAGCTTCAAATGCATTAATAAAACTTTGTGAAATTTCTGATGCTGTTTGAAAGCTCATATCTCTCCAAAAGTCAAAATATTTTTCTTTGACATTATACTTTCTCTTAGAAAAATACTCTGAAGATTTTTTACCAAGACAAAAAAGTTTTACATTATCTTTTCCAAGTCTAGAAATTTCTTTTTCTGCAAGCCTAATGACGCTTGAGTTAAAAGAACCTGCAAATCCCCTGTCACTTGTAATTACAATCAATCCAAAATTTTTTACTTCTCTTTTTTCAACAAGAGTAATATCTAATGGTGAAACTTGAGGAAGTATTCGACAAATTAATTCTTGAGTATTATGAGAATAAGGTCTAGATATTTCCATTTTCTCTTGAGCTTTTTTCACTTTAGCAGCGGCAACCATTTTCATAGCTTTTGTTACTTGTTGAATACTCGTAACAGACTTAATACGTTCGGATAGATTTTTAAGATTAGCCATTAAAACTTCTTCTTGAATTCCTCAACTGCGCTATTCATTTTCTTAGATAAATCATCAGAAATATCACCAGTACTAACTATTTCACCTAATAAATCTGAATGCTTGCTTTCAAAATGCTCTAAAAGACCTATCTCAAACTCTTTAACAGATTCCAAATCTATATCATCAAGATATCCCTGGCTAGCGGCGTAAATGATAACAACTTGCTTTTCAGTTGACATAGGTACATATTGATTCTGTTTTAAAATCTCTACCATTCTTCTACCTCTAGTAATTTGAGCAGCGGTGGAATCATCAAGATCAGAAGCAAATTTTGCAAACGCTTCTAATTCTCTAAACTGGGCCAAATCTAATCTTAGTTTTCCAGCAATTTTCTTCATTGCTTTAATTTGAGCACTTCCCCCAACTCTTGAAACTGATAGCCCCACATCCACAGCTGGACGAACACCTCCATTAAATAGATTTGTATCTAAATAAATTTGCCCATCAGTAATAGAAATTACATTAGTAGGAATATAAGCTGATACGTCTCCCTCTTGGGTTTCAATAACAGGTAATGCTGTTAATGATCCTGAGCCTAAGTCTTTCGATAATTTCGATGCCCTTTCCAATAAACGGCTATGCAAGTAGAAAACATCTCCAGGGAAAGCTTCTCTACCTGGAGGTCTTCTCAAAACGAGTGACATTTGTCTATATGCTGTAGCTTGCTTTGATAAATCATCATAAACAATCAACCCATGCATTCCATTATCTCGATAATATTCACCCATCGCACAACCAGCATAGGGAGCTATATATTGTAATGGGGCAGGATCAGATGCATTAGCTACTACTACGGTTGTATATTCCATTGCTCCATTTGCTTCAAGTTCAGCAACTAATTTTGCAACCGTTGATGCTTTCTGACCTATGGCTACGTATATACAATAAACAGGACTATCAGAATTGTGAGTAGATTTCTGATTAATGATCGCATCAATTGCAATCGCAGATTTACCAGTTTGTCTATCTCCAATAATCAGCTCTCTTTGTCCTCTTCCAATTGGAATCATACTGTCAATTGATTTTAATCCAGTTTGAAGGGGTTCTTTAACTGGAAATCTTTGCATAACTCCCAAAGCTTTTCTTTCGATTGGTAATGAGTTCTTGGCATTGATTGGGCCTTTACCATCAAGAGGTTGCCCAAGAGGATCTACGACACGACCTAATAATTCTTTACCAACAGGTACTTCAACCACTTTTCCAGTTCGTTTAACTGTATCGCCTTCTTTGACTAAGCTACTATCACCAAAAAGTACCGCACCAACATTTTCTTCTTCTAAATTCAAAGCCATTCCAAAAACATTGTTTGGGAATTCAACTAATTCAGAACTCATAACGTTACCAAGTCCACTGGTTCTAGCGACACCATCACCTATTTCCAAGACTTCACCTACTTCATTAACATCAACTCCAGCGTTAATGTTATTGATCTGACTTCTTAACAAATCACCGATTTCATTTGTTTTAATGTCCATTTATACCCCTATTAATTTTGATTTTGCATTTTCAAGTTTTGTTAGTAGAGAATTGTCATATAGAACATCGTCTACTTTTATCTTAAGACCACCAAGCAGTTTATTATCAACAAAAAACTCTATTTTAACCTTCTTATTAATAATTTCACTTAATGAGCTTTTGATATCTTCCATAAGAGATGTTTCAAGTTTTTGCGATGAAGTGATCTCTACGAAAGCTATATTTAATTTCTCTTTAGAAAGCAAAGTAAAGTGTTTATCAATCTGATTAATCAAATGAATATCATTGTTCTCAATAACAACCTTCAAAATCTCAAACAACGTTTCATGCATGGAACTAGCTAAAGCACTTTCAAAAAGATTAACTTTTTCTAAAATACTAACAGATTTAGACTTAAAAAAAGAACCTACTGTTAAATCATTTTTTAACGAAAAACTAAATTCAAAAAGTTCACTTTTGACTTTAAGAAAATCCTCAAATGAGTTTACACAATTGTTCAAGTTTTCAGAATAAATGCTAATTTTTTTATTATTTTGCTTCATCTGCTTTCATTGTTTCAAGTGATGACTTAACAAATTTCTTGTTATCGTCATCGTTTATGTTTCTTTGTAAAACTTTTGTCGCTAGATCTAAAGAAAGGCTTACTACTTCTTCTTTGATTTCTTTAATAGCTCGCTTTTTTTCAATTTCGATTTTTGATTTTGCTTCATCTAAAAACTCATTAGACTTCGCCTTCGCATCTTCAAGAATTTTAGCTGCAGATTCTTCAGCTTTTGACTTACTATCATTGACAATTGCTTTACCTTCGTTTTTGGCATCATTAAGAATTTTTTCAGACTCTTCCTTGATTTTCTCTAAGTCAGTCTTTGCACTTTCTGCCATTTCTAAAGAACTTGCAATTTCCTTCTCCCTTTCATCAAGAAAGTTTAGTAAGGGGTTCCATGCAAATTTTTTCAGAACTAAAAGAACGGTGAGAAAAATTATTAATGACCAAACATAAGTACCTAATTCTGGAGTAAGTAAAGGGTTTACCCCCTTAGCATTCTCTTCAAGAAAAAGAAAACTTATACCAAATGTTGGCGTTAATATTAAGTTCATATTACTTCCTTATTTTGATTATAGAACTAATGATAGTAATCCAAGCAAAATTGCTGCACCTTCAACCAAAATAGCTAAAAGAAATGTTTGAGATCTAATTTCTCCAGCTGCTTCTGGTTGTCTTGCTATAGCTTGAGCAACTCCATAACCAATTAATCCGATGCCAATTCCAGCACCAATTACTGCTAACCCTGCTCCCATAATGAGACTCCTTTTTTTAGTGATCTACGTGAATTGCCATTCCAATAAAAACGGCAGTTAATAATGCAAAAACATATGCTTGAATTACTGCTACAAGCAGTTCAAGCATTGTTAATCCTAATGCAAGTGAAACTGAGAAAGGCGCTATACCCAAACCAGCAAAGCCTCCTATTTCTGCAGTGGCACTAAAAATAAATGTAATAAATATTATTAAGGCTATATGTCCACCCATCATATTGCCTGCCAACCTAAGTGTTAGTGCTAAAGGTCTAATAAATAGACCCATGAATTCAATGGGGACTACTACAAAATATAATGGCCAAGGCAATCCAGATGGAGCTAGATTTTTCCAATGCTGAATAAAGCCATATTTTTTTATTCCTGCAAAAATGAAAGCAAAGAAAGTAATAGTTGCTATAGCAAATGTTACATTTACGTTAGCTGTCACGGTATTCCCACCTTTTGAAAAAATATATATTGAATCTATATGAGATAATTTTCCAACAAGCCCAAACAAATCAAATATTGGAACTAGTCCAAGTAAATTACTAAAAAGTATGAAGAAAAAAATTGTGTAAACCAAAGGAGCCCATGATCGATATTCTTTATCACCAATAAAATTTTTCAAAACATCATCTCTTAAATAGATTACAAACATTTCAATGATGCTCATAAAT
This sequence comes from Fidelibacterota bacterium, assembly GCA_017856055.1. Taxonomy (GTDB): domain Bacteria; phylum Fidelibacterota; class Marinisomatia; order Marinisomatales; family Marinisomataceae; genus Marinisoma. Next base: position 31,163 of record JAFMFP010000001.1, read on the forward strand.
TTTGAGGGAATATTATTTTTATTTGATATATACTTTTGAATTAAAGCAACTAAAGTAGAAACAGTTATTAATGAAACAAAAAATAGTAAAAAAACATGTTTCGTAATTCCTAAATCAATATAAAATAAAGAATCAGAATTAATTCCAAAGAAACTAGAAATTTTTTGAGATAAGCTATCAAGAGCTTCAAATTCGAAAAGATTTTTTGGACTATTAGCTACATGGTCAATGGCATATTGAGGGGCCTGGTCCATTGTCCATTTTCCTGTTTTTTCTCCTAACATAGCGCCGGAATATAAACAGAAAGACACATTGAAAAACAGAAAAAAAGGAAGTTAAAATTATTTATTTAATTTGACATGTTTAAAGGCTCTATATGATGCGTGAAAAACACCTAAAATTATTGCTATAATTCTCCAAAAATCTTTAAGAAAGAAAAGCGAAACTAAAAACCAAGAAACAACTATTCCTAGAAATTCGAAATAAATTAAATAGCTTTCACTCAGAATAGATTGAAGTGTTTTTTTGGAATTATTCAATAATGATATCACACCTTCCAGAAAATTGGGCACCATCATGAATCTTGAGCGCTCGATACTGAATATTGCCTATGAGCTTACAATTTGAAAGCAGCTCAACACTTCCATTAACAATAACATCGCCCTCCACAAGTCCATTGATTTCCATAGATGAGCAGTTGACATTCCCGCGAATTTTTCCAATTTTAGCCAATTGAATAGCGCCCGATGTTTCTAATGATCCCTTTATTTCTCCATAAACTGTAATATCCCCATCAAGTTTTACGTCCCCATCAATTATTACATCTTCTGCAATTATTGTTTGAGAGTTACTCATCATTATTCCTTTCATAATTTATATTATCTTTCTCCTCAAAATCAGGAAATAGCAAAACAGGATTCAATGCATTACCATCTTTCCAAATTTCTAGATGAAGGTGAGGCCCTGAAGCCATGCCTGATCCTCCTAGCTTAGCAATTAAATCTCCCCCTGAAACCTTATCATTTTTTTCTACAAATAACTCCTCGTTATGATAGTAATGTGAGAAATATCCGTTTTTATGATCTATAATTATAGCATGCCCGATTTCTTTAGTAAAATCACTAAAAATAACGACACCATCAGCTACAGAAAAAATCGGAGTCGAAATATCATTGACAATATCTATTCCCAAATGTTTTTTACTAGGATCAAATCTTTGACTTAAGACTCCGTTCATAGGATAGTTAGATGGCACATTACTAACTAAAATAGATCTAATGATATTTTCATCGATATTTACCTCTTTTTCTGTTCCAATTATTGATTCTATGTAATTTTTCATAAGAACCATTTCATCAATCGTTCCAGAAAGATTATCAATAATAGCTTTTTGTTCTGAAAGCTGTTTATTGATATTTTGAACCTTGAAATACTCCTGTACAATAGGTTTAGAAAAAATAATTAAGGTTAAAAAAATTGATAAAAATAAAAATAGTGAAGCAATTGAAACATAGAGTTCGGTTTGACTTAATTCAATTTTTAAAGTCTTCTCTTTGAATGGAGATGTAAAAATTAGTTTATATTTTTTACTCATTTTACTTTAATCACTTTTAATAGATTTTAATTTTTCAACGACTCTATCAAATGTGACTTTGTCAAAGTAAATTTTGACATTACCCTTACTGCTTCTATTAGAACTTATCTCTACTTTTGTTCCTATTTTCTGAGATATCTCCAATTCAAGTCTATTTAAAATTTTATTTTGCCTTTTAGGGTTTGATACAGCTTTTTCAACTTTCCTTACGGACAAATTTTCTTTTAAAATCTTTTGCCATATTAGGATCATTCCCTGTGAAGTCTTTTTTTGTAAAATTGCTCTAGCCTGACCAGCGCTAATATTACCCTCTAAAATACTTTCCTGAATTGGGTCAGGTAAATTTAATAATCTTAAAGAATTTGAAACTGCAGGACGAGACTTTCCAACTGTCTTGGCAATATCCGTAATATTCAATGAAAATTTGCTCTGCAGATATTTAAATGCTTTAGCTTCTTCAATGGCATTTAAATCATCTCTTTGAATATTTTCAATTAAAGCCATAAACATCACATCTTCATTACTTTTTTCTTCATCCATTACATAGCATAATATTTTCTTTTTACCTAATAATTGATGTGCTCGCAATCTTCTTTCTCCTGCTATAACAATAAATTTTGATCCTTCAGGTTTAACAGTAATTGGGGAAATTAATCCCTTTTCAGCAATTGAATTAGCTAGCTCATTTAAAGATTTCTGGTCAAAAATTTTTCTTGGCTGATTGGGATTAGGAACTATTCTACTAATTAAAATATTATTTTGATCTTGAGTTGAATCATTTTGATTTGAAGTGAAAAGCGCATCAAGTCCACTCCCCATTTTTGCTTTGTTATTTTTCATTTATTTCCAATGCTAGGTTCATATAATCTTTAGCACCAATACAATCAACATCATACATAATTACAGGTCGTCCATTATCTGGTGCCTCAGCAAGCTTAACATTTCTATTAATCTTTGTTTTAAATAATTTATCTTTAAAATGTGTTTTTAACAAACTGTCAACCTTCTTAGCCAGTTTTAATCTCTTCGAATGCATAGTTATCAGAATGCCCATTATTTTAAGCTTAGAATTAAAATTACTTTGAACAATTTTAATTGTATCATTAAGGCTATTAAGCCCTTCAAGTGCAAAAAATTCACTCTGCAATGGTATAATAACATTATTGGATGCAACTAAAGCATTAAGCGTTAGTAGACCTAATGAGGGCGGACAATCAATTATTATATATTCATATTTTTTATTAATCTTCTTGATTACATCAAGCAATTGATTTTGTCTGTTTTTTAGATTCACTAACTCAATCTCTGATCCAACCAGGTTTTTTTCAGATTTTATAAAATTCAAAAAATCAAGCTGAGTCTCTCCAATAGCATTATTTATTGAAATTTTATTTGATAGAACATCATAAATAGAATAATCACTATTAAAACCAAAATTACTCAATCCACTGGTGGCATTAGCTTGGGGGTCAAAATCAATTAATAATGTTTTTTTTTCAATAATTGCTAAGCTAGTTGCTAAGTTGATTGCTGTTGTTGTTTTACCAACACCGCCCTTTTGATTAATGATTGAAATAATTTTGCCCATATGAATGAAAAATTTAATTTTTATAATTTGTTAATACAAAGTTTTTAACTATTCTCTTACTAATCTTAAAATTTTTTATGAAAACTATGCTTATTACTGGCTTTAAAGGGGAAATTGGATCCCAAATGCTTAAAGAGCTAGTTAAAAAAAATTCTAACAATCAAATCATTGCACTTGATATAGCAGAAAAGAATCAAAATCATACATTTAAAAATGTCGAATTTATTCAAGACTCTATCACAAATATAGATCTTTTACAATCGATATTTGAAAAACATGATATTGATGAAATTTACCATTTCGTTGCCCTTTTAAGTCAGTCATCGAAAAAAAATCCTGAACTAGCACAGAAAATCAACGTTGATAGCACTATTTCTATTATTGACTTAGCATATGATTTGGGATTAAAGAAAAAAAAATTTACTAAGTTTTTCTTTCCTAGTTCTATAGCAGTCTATGGTCCAAGAAAAATTGCTTTAGCATCTGAAAAAGATATCATTAAACCAAAAAGTCTTTATGGTCTCAATAAAATAAGTATCGAACAGTACGGTACTAAAAAACATGAACAAAGTATCCTCAACTGTTCTGGAGTAGATTTTAGGTCATTGAGGTTCCCAGGTATTTTAAGTCCTTACAATATTCCTACTGGAGGAACTACTGATTATCTTCCTCAAATGTTGCATTCTGCTAAAAACGGCTTGAACTATGTTTGCCAAGTTGATAAAAAAACTACTCTACCTTTTATAACAATTGATAATGCAATCCGTGCAATTACTCAAATTATGTCCCCTAAATCAATTGAATCAAAGCTACGTTCCTTCAATGTGCAAGATTTTTCTATCTCCGCATATAATTTTGAACTTATCTTAAGAGAGATGTTTTCTGAATTTCAGATTCAATACAAAAGTAATCAAGATATGCAAAATATTGCTGACTCTTGGCCAGAAAGTTTGAACTGTGAATTAGCAATATCTTTCGGATTTTCTCCAGATAGAGAAATAAAAAAAATAATTAACAATTTAATTAATTTAATTGATGTCTGATTTAAAGAATAAAATTGAAAATCAACTTTCAGCTATGTATGAGAGCGGAACTTACAAAAATGAAAGAATAATTGGTTCATCGCAAGAAACATCGATTTTTGTCAACAATAATGATGTATTGAATTTTTGTGCTAATAATTACTTAGGACTAGCTAATGACATAAGAATTAAAAATGCAGCAATTCAAGCAATTAATGAGTGGGGTTATGGATTAGCTTCAGTAAGATTTATTTGCGGCACTCAAGAAATACATAAACTTTTGGAAAAGAGAGTGTCAAATTTTTTAAAAAAAGAGGATGCCATTCTTTACTCTTCGTGTTTTGATGCAAACGGAGGAATTTTTGAAACTATTTTAGATGAAAATGATGCTATTTTTTCCGATGAGTTAAATCATGCATCAATTATTGATGGGATTAGACTTTGTAGAGCTCAAAAAAACAGATATAAACATGTTGATATGGAACATCTAGAAAGCCTTTTAAAAAAATCAACAAGTAAAACAAAGCTAATAGTAACAGATGGTGTTTTTAGTATGGATGGTAACATTGCTCCACTCAAAGAAATTACAGAATTAAGCAAAAGATATGATGCCCTGGTGATGGTTGATGATTGTCACGCAACAGGAGTTATTGGAGCAAATGGAATGGGCTCTGGATCTTATCATGGAGTACATGATAGTATTGATATTATTTCCTCAACATTTGGTAAAGCACTTGGAGGAGCTTCAGGCGGATTCATAGCATCTTCCCATAAAATAATTGAATTATTAAGACAAAAATCTAGACCATATTTATTTTCAAATAGCATGGCACCTCCTTTAGTGTCAGCTTCAATTGAAGCATTGAATATAATAAATAGTGATAGCTTTATTTTTGAAAGATTAAATGAGAATACAAGCTACTTTAGACAAAGAATTATTGATGCTGGTTTTGAAATTCGCGGTGATGACCATCCAATTGTTCCAATTATGATTTATGATGCCAAAAAAGCAATGGAATTATCCAAAAAACTTCTTGAAAAAAATATTTATGTTATTGCTTTTTCATTTCCAGTAGTTCCAAAGGAAAAGGCAAGAATCCGGGTTCAATTATCTTCAGCTCATACAAAAAACCAAATTGATTTAGCGATAGATAGCTTTAAAGAATGTGCTCAAGAATTAAATATTATTTAAAAAGTTAGTAAATTTTTTCTTTATATTGTTAAATTCACCTCACAATTATGAATAGCACTATTAAATCTAGATTTTTACTGATATTATTTGTTTTTGGATTAGCGATTTATTCACTAGTTCCATCAATAAAAGTTTTAAACCTTACTGATGATAAAATTTCTCAAATGTCATCAGAAGAGTTGAATAATTTATCTTCCAAAGCTCTGAAACTTGGTCTCGACCTGAAGGGTGGTATTCACATTGTTCTAGAAGTAGATTTACCACAGTTAACTTCAAATCTTGCAAGAAATAAGGATTCAAAATTTGAAACATTTACTACTGAGCTTGATAAAAATTATTCTATTCAAGATATAGATTTCTTTGAGTTATTTGAAGAGCAAGTTCAAAAAAGTGATTTAAAATTACAAAGATATTTTTCCGCTTTAGGTCGTACTAATGATGAGATTATTAGTCAATTATCAATAGAATCTACAGATGCACTTAATCGAATAGTTCAGATAATTCAAAATAGAATCGATCAATTTGGAGTTTCAGAACCAAGTATTCAGAAACAAGGAAATAGTCGAGTTGTTATTGAATTAGCTGGAATTGATAATGCTGAAAGAGCAAGAGATTTACTTCAAAGTACAGCTCTATTAGAACTCATGATTGTCAAAGATGTTGAAAATACTAATTCTCTTATTAAGCAAATTGATTTAACTCTGGATGCAATTAATTCAACTTCTTCTGATGATAATATTGATAACTTATTTTCTGGAAACAACAATTTATCCTCAATCTTGTCTACTATAGGATCTAACTTAGCAATTCAAGTATCAAATGTTGAGAAGCTTAATAATATTCTAAATGAAGAAGATGTTAAGCAGATACTTAGAGCTACAAACAGTACTCTTCTTTTAAGTAATAGTTCTATTATCCTTTCAGATGATTTTGAAGGTGAAGAATATTTTCTAATCTATCACTTGTATAATAATGCAGAATTATCAGGTGGAGTAATTGAAGATGCTCAAATGCGCCTAAGTCAATCTGGCGTTACAGCTGGTCAGGCAACTGTTCATATTGATATGAATGGTGATGGATCTAGAGAATGGGCTAGAATTACAGGCGCAAATATTAACAAAAGAATTGCGATTGTATTAGATAAAAAGGTTCATATGGCCCCGGTAATTAGAAGTCAGATTTATGGTGGACAGACCGTCATTGAAGGAATGAGCTCAATTCAAGAAGCTGAAGATATTGCTATTGTTTTAAGAGCTGGAGCTTTACCTGTTCCTGTTTCCATCGCTGAAGAAAGGACTGTCGGCGCTTCCTTAGGAGCTGATTCAGTTAGACAAGGAAGACTTTCAATAACTTTTGGACTTTTGATAGTAGTTATTTTTATAGTTGCTTATTATAGATTATCAGGTATAATTGCGAGTTTTGCTGTCCTTGGAACCTTAACTCTTTTACTTGGAGTGCTTGCTACTCTTGGAGCTACATTAACATTGCCAGGTATTGCTGGACTTATCTTAACTGTTGGAATGTCTATTGATGCTAATGTAATTATTTTTGAAAGAATTAAAGAAGAATTGAGAATTGGAAAATCAGTAAAATCTGCTATTGATTCTGGCTATGCCAAAGCTTTATCTACAATTGTTGATGCTAACATCACAACAGGAATTGCTGCAGCAATTTTATACCAATATGGTACTGGACCAATTAAAGGATTTGCCACAGTTCTGTTTTGGGGAATTATTGTAAGTATGTTTACATCTATAATTGTAACTAGATTCATTTATGATTTTATAATTTCAAGAAAAAATATTCGTGAATTAAGCATATGATTAACTTATTTAAAGATTCAAACTATAATTTTATGAACTACAAGCGTTTTGGATTCATACTCTCAGGTTTGCTAATCATTTTATCAATTTTTAATCTGTTTTCTGGTTTAAAACTTGGAATTGACTTTAAGGGCGGATCATTGATTGGCCTTCATTTTAACGAATCAATCTCAATTGAAGAAGTTCGAGATTCTTTGAAAAATCTTTCTTTTGAAGGAAACAGTTTTGATTTAAGTAATGAAGAAATTAAGTACTTTGGGAATGAAAATGATATTGTAATCAAAATTAAAAATTTTGAAAATCAACCAGACACCTTCCCACAATTAATTATCAACAACCTCTATGCAACATTTAAAAATAAAGTTTCAACTAAAGAAGAATTTGTATTATCATTAGGTAGCGTAAGTCCAAAAGTTGGAAGTGAGCTTTCCGGCCAAGCATTTTGGTCAATTATTTCTGCTCTTGCATTAATCCTTTTTTATGTTTCAATCCGTTTTGAATTTAAATTTGCGATTGCTGCAATCATTGCACTCGTTCATGATATCATAATAACTCTTGGAATTTTTGGATTTTCAAACTTCGAAATCACCTTAAGCACTATTGCTGCTTTTCTTACTATAGTTGGTTATTCTTTAAATGATACAATTGTGATTCTTGACAGAATCAGAGAAAATATGAAATCTTCTGGGACAGTCATGTTCGATTCAACTATTAATAAAAGCATTAACCAATCTTTGAGTAGAACTTTAATTACATCATTAACTACTTTGCTAGTGATTATCATTCTGTTAGTTTATGGTGGAGAGATAATTAGACCATTTGCTTTTACTTTATTAGTAGGGGTTATTATCGGAACTTATTCTAGTATTTTCATTGCAGGCTCTGCAATCTCCTCTTTTAATAATTCTTCGAAGTAATGGAAAGAAAAATCTTTTGGCCTTTTGTAGCCCTTTGTTTGATTTGGGGTTCAACTTGGTATTTTATAAAAGTTTCGCTAAACGCAGGAGTGCCTCCTTTTTATGGAGTAGGATTAAGGTTCCTATTTTCTGGTTTCTTATTTCTAGCATACCTTTACTACAAAAAATTAAGTATACCATTCGATAAAAAAGCTGTTATGCTTTATGCGTCTTTTGGTATTCTTAACTTTAGTCTTTCGTATGGAATAACTTATTGGGCTACTCAATATATCTATTCAAGTATCTCTTCGATAATTTGGGGCCTCTTCCCTCTTTTTACTAGTTTAATGGCTCACTTTATGATGAAAGATCAAGCCGAAGAAAGATTAACTAAAAATAAAGTTCTAGCGCTATTAGTAGGTTTTATTGGAGTAATTATTATGTCTTCTGGTGAAGAAATTGGAATCTCATCTGAATCTTTTATCCCAACGATTGTTTTGATAGCGGTGATTATTATAGCTGCCTATCCAAGTGTTTTATACAAAAAATATAATAAAATTGTTGGTCCTTATCAGATGAATGCTGTTTGCCAAGTTCTCACTGGGATATTAATGTTTAGCCTTTCGTTTATTTTAAAAGAAGATACTTCTCAAATTATTTGGAACAATCAATTGATTTATGCAACTCTTTATCTAATAATTTTAGGAGGATTTATTTCTTGGGCCATTTACTTTTGGCTTTACCAATATCTTACAGTAACACAAGTAACCTATGTTGCTATTTTTCCTCCAATTGTTGCTATAGCATTAGGTTGGATGTTTCTTGATGAAATATTAAATATCAATGAGATTTTAGGCGCAATCTTCATTCTTGGAAGCTCAATACTTATTTATAGGAAATAGATTCAAAATTATTATTAAATTGAATTAATGGGAAAAATAAAAACATTCTTAGCTACGGGTACTGTGACAATTATACCTTTAGCATTAACAGTATATGTACTTCAATTCTTCTTTAAAATTGCTATCTCCTTTGGAGGGGCAGTTTCTCAGCCATTAGAGCAATTTGTAGATGATGCAAACTTTCCTGGATTTAAACTTCTTACTTCAATTGTTGGAATAATTATAGTAATCATTTCCTTGATTATTATTGGCTTCTTCGCAAGAAATGTATTTTTTTCAAGAATTGTCAATTGGATGGAGTCTATTTTCAAGAAAATCCCATTAATTGGAATTGTTTATTCAACTACTAGACAAATTATGGAATCCATATCGGGTGGATCGAATAAAGAATCATTTAAGAAAGTCATTTATATTCAATACCCTAGAAAAGGTGTTTGGACATTGGGATTTGTTACTAGTGAATCTTCTAATAAGCAGGGTGAAAGTTTTTATCATCTTTTTATACCTACTACCCCAAACCCAACCTCTGGATTCTTTTTAATAGTTCCCAAAGAAGATGTTACTCAAAGTGATATTTCTGTTGAGGAAGGTTTCAGAATGATTGTCTCTAGCGGAATGGTTGGTAGCAATCAAAATCAAATAATAAAAGACTAGAATATAAAAAGGGAAGCAATGCTTCCCTTTTTATATTATTAATGATCAAAAGATTTAGTTAAAGCTTAACCTCTACCTCTTGCCATTGGTGCTCTAGAAACGTCTCCATCTTTATCAATAAAATAAAGATATCCTTTTTCACGACTTACGCCAGCATCTGCTACTTTAGTTGCATTACCGCCGCCTTTACCGCCACGTGACATACCTGAACGCCAAACATTACCGTCTTTTCCTAGGTAATAAAGGTATCCACTTTCTTTTGAAACACCTGTACGTGCTACTTTTTCAGCCATTTTTTACTCCTTAAAGATTGGTTAAGAATGGTTTTTTTTAAATTATTTATATTCTAATGTCATCTTTTATATAATGCAAGTTTTTTCTCGACGATGCTTCGTCTATAAAAAAATACAAAAATGCTTTAAATTTTTTATTAATTCTTTAAATTCGTCGCATGCCCCGGTAGCTCAGCAGGATAGAGCAACTGCCTTCTAAGCAGTAGGTCACACGTTCGAATCGTGTCCGGGGTACTAAAATATTGCTTTAGTTTTCAAATTGTGGAAGTTTATAAGCAGCAACTCTTTTATCATCATCAATAGCATATAAATACCATTCTCCATGCATAAAAGCTGTCGCAATCCCATCGGTATATCTAACATCTTCTAAAAATAACGTTTTATAAAAACTAAGATTTGATCTGCTAAAGAAGTGGAATTTATTATCTTCTTTGCTTTGTTCGGTAAAGATGATATATCCTTCTTTAATACCTGTCAATGCAATTCCTTCAGCGTCGTTTTTAAAAGGGAAATTGCTAATTTCAGACAGTATCTCCTCCCCTGATTCTAAGTCTAATACGATAATCGATGAACCTTTACTTTCGCCTCTGGTATTTTCTTCTGCAACAAAAAGTCGATTAAAATAAGAATCAGCTACTATAGACTCAACTTCATAAAGACCAGTGTTTCCAAAAATACGACCTTCAGAAATTACAATTTCATTTTCATCACTTATTATGATATCCCAGAAAATGATACGCTCTGAAGAAAGGACACCTTCATTGAAATTATCAGTCACAAAAACTCTGTGTTTATTTTTTTCAATTTGGTAACTAGTTATACCATAAGGATATTTTAAGTCACCTTCCCCAAATCGTCCAATGTAATTGAAAGAACTATCTAAAACTAGAACCTGATGATTGTCACGCTCTGTGATAAGAATATATTCATCATCTATTATATTTACTCCATTTGGATATGCGTTTGGTCTTTCAATAAAGTGCTTTAAACCTCCCTTCATTGCACTATAACTTAAAATTTTGCCTTTTTTATCTGTAACAACGATTTGATGTTTGCGATTCAAAAATCCAATACTATCCAATTCAGTTTCAGGAATGATTTCCGAAAAAAACATTGGAGAATCTAAAGTTAAATTTGAAGATAGGTTTTTTGAAGAACAGGAGAGGAATAGAAAAAAAGAAAAAAGCAGAATTTTTTTAATCATTCAAAATATCTATCAATTCAATTTCAAAGATTAAAGTAGACGCTGGTGGAATAACATAAGTTCCAAGTTCTTTACCAGGAATGCCCTTATCACCATACGCTAAATTATATGGAATGAAAACTTCCCACTTTGATCCAACTTTCATTGTAAGAATTGCTTGTGAGAATCCTGGAATAACTTTATCAAGATTGAACTGTGAAGGTTTGTCATTTTTCAAAGACGAATCAAAAATAGTGCCATCAATTAAGCGACCAGTATAATGGACGGATACTAAAGAATTATAATCTGGTAAAGGTCCATCCCCTTCTTTTAAAACTCTATATTGAAGTCCTGATCTTTTACGTACCAGAACACCATCATTGTATTTATTTTTTTCCATAAACTCTTGACCAGCAATTTTATTCTTTCTCGCAAGTTCACGCATTTCCTCAGTAGCCACTTGGTAGGAGTCTACTTCTTTGATAGCTTGCTGTCTATTATAATCACTTAAGATAGAATTTCTTCTTCCAATATCAATTCTTGCAGGAGTTTGAGATAGAAAATCATCCATTCCTAATTTGACTTTATCAGTATTGACTTCGGGAAAATTTAAATTTTGTGCAATTCGAATTCCCAAAGAATAACTTAGAGAATCTTCAATAGTAACTAAATCTTCATTTTTATCTTGAGAAAGAACTGGTGCATCCTGTGAAGAATTACATGATAGAATAATGAATACTAGTATTGATAATATATTTCGTTGTTTTTGCATGTTGAATTCTAAAAGCTTATTCATTAATTGTAAAGAATATTCTACCTTCCATCATTATAACCTTCATACTGATCCATCATATTGTTCAATCCATATAAATTACTTACTCTTAAAAGAATCGAACTAGGAAGAATTGCTCTAAGAAGTGTTGCTTGATTCATAATCCAAGGAATTTTTGGAGAATGGAATCCATATCGAATTGCGCGATTAATTATAACCTTTGCTACAGTATATGGAGACTTTATTCCTGGAGATAAAAGATTACCTAAAAAATTGAGTTTTGTTCCTGCAAAGAGACCTTTAACTAAAAAATTAGGGTGAATAGAAGAAAATTTTACTCCTTTTCTATTCATTTTATACGCCTCCAAACGTAAAGATTCTGTGAGTCCAGCTACCGCCCATTTTGTCGCTGCATAAACAGCTAATTTAGGAGCTCCAATCAATGAAGATGCTGACGAAATATTGATTATATGTCCAAAATTTCTTTCAAGCATCTCAGGCATAAATGCTCTAATTGTATAGATCATTGATGTAAAGTTTATTTGAATCATTTTTTCTAATTCTTCATCACTTCTATCTAACATATAACCAGTATAAACTGTACCTGCATTATTGATTAGAATATCAACAGTTCCAATAGCTTCATTCACTTTTTTAGCAGTTTGATATACTTCATTCGAATTTGATACATCACATTGAAAAGTTGAAAAATTTTTAAATCCTAATTCGTTGAGTTTGATGGAAGCTTTTTGAAGATTTTCCACGTCAATATCCCACATTATAACATGAGCACCTTTTTTTAAAAGAAGATGAGAAGTAGCAAAACCAATTCCAATTGCTGCTCCTGTTACTAATACTTTTTTATCTTTAAGATTCACTTAAGAATTTAATAATGACCATAAATCGTAGTCTAAGGAAATATTACTGAATTAAATAATTATTTAATTGTTAAAGTACTGGATTGTGATAATAAGTGCTACTGATACAGTGATTCCTATTACCAATCTAAGAAAATCACGACCAATCATTGGAAAAACTTTTTTGATACGACCCTTTTTGGTCACAAAATAAGAATTTAACGCTAGTTCTCTACCCGCTAATAAACCGACAAAAACAAATGTAGTTGACATGGGGATATTATTATAAATCTTAAAGTAAAGTAATAAAAATGCATAAACTAAATCGATGATTGTCGCACTTCTTACAAATTTAGTACTTGTCTTTTCAATGACTAAATTTTGAATCTTACCTCCCCCTGATTTAAAAACATATCCCAACATCACAACAAAGAAAAGGATAATCATTAATACAGTGTTTAAAGAAACTTGACGAGGTAAAAAAACAGCAATATTAGAAAAATCCTGCTGCAACCACATGGTCCATAAAAATCCCGTAGAAAGCCATTGGGCAATTCTCCATTTAGTATCAGAAGCTTCGGGTTTTTTACTTTCATCAATAAATCGTGAAAGCAATGACCATAAAATATATGAAACAATAGCAGCAACAACATAACCCACAATACTTTTCATTAACATTTTTTGAACAACTAATGAAGATGCAAAAGCCGATAAAACAAGAAAAGAGGTTGAAACTGGAATTCCATTTCGAGTTAGAATTATCAAACTAATTGGAGCAAGTAAATGCCAAAAATTAGGTTCAATATATGGTATACTGCTTAATCTTCCATGGCTTAGATCGCCAGAAAAATATCCATGCATCATAGTGAGCGCCAAAATGAAAGAAGCAAAAATCCATAGAAAATACCAAGGAATTATTTTATTTGAATTAATCCAAGTTCCTAGCGTTTGGAGAGAATCATTGGCGACTACGGAGTATCCCGCAAAAATGAAACCAAGAATGGTATAAATTTCAACCATTTATTGAGGTCTTATTAAAAATAATAATTTTATCATTTTTGCTCCGGAGGAGAGACTCGAACTCCCGACCTGGTGATTAACAGTCACTCGCTCTACCAACTGAGCTACTCCGGAATTTGTGTTGGAATTTTTTATTTTATTATTGAAAAAACAAGAAATATTATCCCTCAAGCTCAATAAAGATTTTTCTATTAAAATCAAATTGAGCATGATCGTGGACTTCTTTTGAGATTAAAATTTTATCTGAATCAGAAACTTTCCCAAGTATAGCATGAGTTGATTTTAATCCACCTAAATACCATCGCGTATCTGATATATAAATAATATCTCCTATTTCCCCTTTTAATTGATTAGAATACTTTTGAGGAAGACAAACAGTTTTACCATCTAATTTCTTATCAATTTCCATCAAACTTGCATTAAAACTAATCTCAGATCCTTTATTTGGATTAACTTTTGAACCTTTAAAATATTCTTGACCATCTCTAATTGTCCAAAGAGTCAATCCTGTAATTTTTGAATAATCGATTGGTTTTTTTGATAATAAAGTAACTATGATTGCTATGGAACTACACGCCACCATATTGTAAAGAGCCTTGATATAAGAGTAGGGTCTATCTGCGATGTATTCTGTTCCATGGGCAAAAGGTGTAATTAATTCATAGGGATACATTTCTCCAAGGATTATAAAAATAGAGCCCAATACAAAAGTCATAATAGCAGCTCGTGAAGAGAATCTTTGCCAGAAGATTCCAAAGAAAATTACAGTAACCATGGGAGGAGTGACAATAGCATGAAAAGCACCATGAGCTTCATAAATAGTGCCATATTGAGAAAAAATAAATGCAGCTTGAATCCCAATAAAAGTAACAAATGCAGAAGTAAACATCGAAATTCTGAGTTTAGTTTTTTCGGATGGATTCTTAGCCAGTGGAGTGTAAACATCATTTACTGCTACAGCCGCTGACGCATTAATTTGAGAGTCAAGACTTGACATTAAGGCAGCAACAACTGATGCAACTAAAAATGCAAAAATCGGTTCTGAATTTGCTACCAAAGATCCAACAATTGTAAAAATCCCATTGGGGTTTGCACTTTCAGAAATAACATCTGGAAATCTATTGGCAATAGCTCTTCCTATCCAACCAGAATTTGAAACAGCTAGAGTACCAATAGGAAGAAATACTAAAACGTTCATCATCGTTGCCCTTCTAGCATGGACTACAGATCGAGAGGCTAGGAATCTCATAATTACTGCCTGATTCATAAATGCAAATCCGACTGATCCTACCACTCCGTCTTGCCAGAAAATTCCTACAAAATTAAAATCAGGAGGAGAATTAAAATCTGCTAGGGGCAATTTGTTGGTTATTGAAAGACTGTCCCAAAATAAATCAAACCCTCCAAGATAGCTTATACCAAGCCCAAAAATAAGAAGGCCAGCAAAAAGTAGTATGACTCCTTGCAAGAAATCAGTAAAAATAATGGCAGTTTGACCCCCAAGAGAAACATAGGTTCCAGAAATTATAGCAACTATGATAATAATAGTTTGGATTTCCCATCCTAAAATTGGTTGCAATAAATTTGCTAATGCTAATAGACCAATTCCAATATAACCGATTAAATAAAGCAACATTGTAACAGTTGATAAATTGCGTACAGTAGTATTAAATCTTCTTTCAAAGTATTCAGGAATAGAATTTACCTTCATGTAGTAAATGATTGGAATCCAGCCGAAAAGCAATAACGGCATAAAGAACCAATCATTCATATAGGTCATTGTTGAAGAAAATCCATATTCGAAACCTTTTGCTGCATATTTGGCAAAGCTATGACTACCAACTCCAGTAGCTAACATTGACATGCCAATTAACCACCAGGAAAATCTTCGTCCACCAAAGAAAAAATCTTCTGTGGATTTATTATTTCTCGCAAAAAATAATCCTGCTCCTAATACAAAAAATACATATAGGGATAAAATCCCCCAAAATAGACCAGTTGTTGGAATGACGTTCATTGAATTTTCTTACTTAAGATTGAAACGTTAATTAAATAGAACAGAAGAATTAAAAAATAATAATTTCCTTGATTTTCTAAAGCAGCTACTGTCATAAAAAGATGAATAGAGGCAACATAAATAAAACCCCAAATAAGTATGATAATCCACTTTCTGTATTTTACCCAAAAATCATCGCCATAAGCTTTAAAAACCGCATAAAGACCACCGCCAAAAATAATTAGACCAAAAAAATATTGATACAAATATGGGAGCCAAGAATGAGAAAATAAATCCATTATCTTAATTTATTAAATAAAGGTTTAAGTATGCTATAAGTATCTACTAAACTTTGATGAATAACTCTAGTGTTCCCTACTACAGGCATAAAAGAAGTATCAGATTTCCATCTGGGAACAACATGAAAGTGTAAATGTTGATCAATAGAAGCACCAGATCCATATCCAGTATTGGCTCCTAAGTTAAAGCCATCACAATTTAAAATTTCTTTCAAAATTTTGACGGATTCTTTAGATAAAGAAATTATTTCATGTAATTCTTTATCCTCAAGTAAATCAATACTATTCACCTCCCTAAATGGAACTATCATTAAATGTCCATTATTATAGGGATAGCGATTCATAATAATAAAAGAAAACTCTCCGCGAAAAAGAATCAAATTTTCTTCATCATTATTCGCATTCGGTAAATCAGTGAAAATCTTTTGAGAAGAATCTTTATTTTCAACATATTCCATTTTCCATGGAGCCCAAAGTCTTTGTTTATTTGATTCCATTATGAATAGTTCTCTAAGAATTTACGGATTCGAGGCTTAAGATAAATCTTTTCTAAATCAAAGTTATTGTAGTAAGTCACAAGAATGTGAATTTTTTGTTCAAGAGGATGATGCTTATTAAGAACAACATAATTTTTAGTTTCAAGTAAACAGTGGTCTCCTGAAAAATTGCCTTTATCATGGATTACTCTAAAATCGAATTTTTCAGATAGATCAATAAGATCTTGAAAAATCTGTTTCTGGAAAATATTTTTTTTTGATTTCAATTTATTTTATTCCTGTCAAATCACTACTACTTCTAATCTTACCACCTAAACCATCTACCATCTTAATCCCATATTTTTTCATAATTTTTGTTTCAGGAATTTCTTCCAGCTTCCTATCCCCTCCATTGGCAAAAATATTAGGTTGAATAAATTCTAAGCTTTTGCAAACACTGGAATCTCTATCAATAGATAAAAATACCTCATCAACACATTTAAGAGATGCAACTATCTCGACTCTATCATTTTCGTTCATAAATGATTTTCCTTTTTTAATTCTTGCTTGAAAATCATTATTTACAATAACTACTAATTTATCTCCGAGCTGTTTTGCAAGCTTAAGGTATTCTAGATGACCAACATGGATGGGATCAAAATAACCGCTTACTGCTACGACAATCATGATAAGATATTAATAAGAAATATTCGAAATATCTAATTCCCAGTTTGCTCGAATAGTGATTGAATCATCAAAAGCAATAAAATATTCACCAAAACTATTTTCAAGACTGCCAAAAGAAATTTTTTGATTTTTATCTAAATCATCAAAAATAAATAGTTGATAAACTCCTTCAGGTACATCAATGGTTTCATTGTCTATTAAAGGAAAAAATAACTCCTCTTGATTGTTTTTCAGCATTATGTAGGGTAAAGATAAATTAGCCGGTTTTTTTAGTCTCAAAATTCCCAATTCACCATTTGCAGTATATTCATCTATAATTGTACTTTTTTTAGAATTTGCAACACTGGGAATGAAAATATTGACATTATCAATACTTCGATTATCCATTATCAGGTAATTTTTAAAAGAAAAATAGATTATTGACTTCAATTTTTCTAAAAGGGGAATAGTTCCTAATGGCTGCAACTGTATACTCTCCATTAGGCAACGATGGTATAGAAAAAGAAGACACATTTTTTAAAACTAGATAAGGTGAAGGTAAGAATTCTTCATTAAAATTAATTTTTTTGTTCCATAATAAGATTGAAATATTATCAATGTCACCATATAAATTACCTTCAAGAGAATTTTTTGTTAAAGAAGGTTCTGAGGTTAGAGGGATAATTATGATTTCAGCTAAAGAAACATTATTTTCATCTTTAAGAGTTTTATCAATGACAAGAAAATAGCTAGATTCATCTGTATTCAAAGGTGGAATCTTTATTTCAAACCGATTCCCATAAAATTGTATATCCAGTATTTCATTTAGCGCAGGATAAATACTTACACTTTTTCGAATTGAATCTTCAGATAAAAATTCAGAAAAATTTAACTTTATAGTTTGTCCTTCAGAGATGCTTGTAAAGTTTTTAGGTTCGGTTAAAACTAATTTTGGAGCTGTAACATCTTCCGGTCCCCCAGAAGGCGGAATGACAGATGCGCAGCTAATAAAAAATAAAAAAACAAAAAGTTTAAAATTCTTCAAGGACATCATTAGCATGAGATTTTGTTTTAACGGAATGGAAAATTTTTTCTATTTCCCCAACTTCATTGATCAAAACTGATATCCTCTTAATACCCCAATATTCTCGACCATACATTTTCTTTAGGGCCCAAGCACCATAATTTTTTATCACAACACATTCAGGATCTGAAAGAATATCAAAAGGAAATTCATTTTTTTCACAAAAATTCTTTTGGGCTTTTACAGAGTCTTTGCTTATGCCAATTACATTAATTTTTTTAGACTTATAAATATCAATTTTTTCTTTGAACCCTAATCCTTCTAAAGTGCAACCTGAAGTACTTGCCTTGGGGAAAAACCAAATTAAAACTTTCTCGCCTAAAAAAGAGGATAAAGTTACTTCCTCATTGTTTTGATTGAGTAAGGAAAATTCTGGAGCTCTATTACCTTCTTTAATCATTACTTTCAAATTTATTTAGATATTCTTTAGACCAATTTAAGAAAGTATTTTCTTTAATCTGAGATTTGATTTCTTCAATTAAGTCAAAGTAGTATGAAATATTAATCAGAGTGGCAATTCTGTAGCCAAACATTTCATTAACTTTAAATAAATGTCTTAAATATGCTTTAGAGAAATTTTTTGCAAAAGAAATATTACTTTTCATATCAATAGGCTGGTGATCATTTTTGTACTTTGAATTATGAATATTTATAGTCTCATCATGAGTAAAAATTTGTCCGTTTCTTGCATTCCTAGCTGGCAAAACGCAATCAAACATATCTATGCCTCTTAAGATAGCTTTAACTAAATCTGTTGGTTTACCAACGCCCATTAAATAGCGAGGCTGATTTTTGGGCATTTCATTTCCTAAAAATTCTACAATATCGAGCATAGGTTCTTTTTTTTCTCCAACCGATAAACCTCCAATGGCTAAACCGCATTCAGCATAGGGTAGCATTTGATCCAGACACTTTCTACGTTCTTCTAAATTTATCCCACCTTGAATTATAGGAAACATTATTTGCTGATGTTCATATAGAGAATTTGAACTTTTTAAATAACTAAAAGCTTCTTTAGTCCATTGTTCAGTATAGCTCGAAGCCAACCTTAATTCTTTCAAAGAACAATTTGCAGGTGGACAGTAATCAAAGGCCATAATTATATCAGAACCTAATATTCTTTGAACCTCCATAGAAGCTATTGGAGAAAAAAAATGTTTGGAGCCATCAATATGAGATTGAAAAGTAACTCCTGCTTTTTCAATTTTATTTAAATTGGATAATGAAAAGACTTGGTAGCCCCCACTATCAGTAAGGATTGATTTATTCCAATTAATAAATTTATGAAGTCCTCCAGCTTTTTTAATAGTATCTGTACCAGGTCTCAAATAAAGATGATATGTGTTGGATAACATAATGTTTGTGTTAAGGTCATAAAGATCATTAGGAGATAAAGTTTTTACGTTTCCATGTGTACCTACTGGCATAAAAACAGGAGTTTCAATTATTGAGTGATCAGTTTGAATTTTACAAATTCTTGCTAATGATTGAGGATCTTGATGTTGAATAGAAAATTTCAACTTTACCAATCATATCCAAAAGAAATAATATATTGAGGTTTAGAATATCCTCCACTTGGATAAATATCCCATGCTGTATCAATTCTCATTAATGCCCATGGAGTAAATATTTTTGCTCCAATTCCAAAAGTTTTAATTATTGCTGATGACTTTGGATCTGTCAATCCATACTTATTTTGAATAATAAGTGAATCCGATAATTCATCATTATTGTCCCATGCAGCACCTATATCAAAGAAAAGATGTCCAAAAATATTACCAAATCGTATTGGAGCTGGAAATCCAACATCAACATAATTTACAAAAGGGAACCTAAACTCTAAGTTCATAATTGCTACATTTTTACCCACTCTTTCTCTATATAATGCACCTCTAATTGGAAAAACATATTCACTAAAATAAACATCTTCTAAGATACCAGAATTCTCAATATCAAGAATTCGATCAGCATAGTACCCATAATCATCTTGTCCCTCAGTCTGTGTATCAGAAAAAATGGTCAACTGAGAATTACCACCTAAGAAAAATTTCTGAGGTCTCTCACCTGAACTTGATCCGAACATTAATCTTGTCGCAAAACTATACTCTCTATTGATTTTAAAGTATTTACGAATATCAAATTTGTAGGTGTTAAACGAAACTGAATCATCGCCAAGCTTCGGGCTTGCTTGAAAAGTGAAATAATATCTTAGACCATCATTTGGGCCAGTATATGTATTTGATGAATTATCAAAGACATAGCTAAACATTGGTACAAGAGCATTTAATTTTTCAGTGTAATATGTTGAAGTTTGGTAAGTATAAATATCGAATTGTTTGATATTATATTCTACTCCTCGCAAAGTTGCACCATAATCAATCCTTGAAAACTTAGAAAAAGGATATTGAGCATAAAGTGCGACACCAAAATCTCTGAGCTGTCCATAATAATCGTATAAAAGTGAGTATCCTAAGCCGAAAGTATTGGCTTGTTGGAATAAAAGTGCATAATAGTTAGTTCTTTTTTTTAAGAAAGCATAACTCAATTGAATGTCACTATTTTCAAAATTCATCACCAAGTTTGAGCCCAAGCTGATTCTTTGATCCCCCATTACATCACTCCAAGAGAAATAAGCTAGAGCTCTGGTTCCGAATAAGTTGTCGATCGAAGCAGAAGTAGCAACATAATCAATAGAAAAGTCAGTAATATATT
The DNA here is from genome assembly GCA_017856055.1 of Fidelibacterota bacterium. Classification (GTDB taxonomy): domain Bacteria; phylum Fidelibacterota; class Marinisomatia; order Marinisomatales; family Marinisomataceae; genus Marinisoma. The sequence continues at coordinate 52,192 of JAFMFP010000001.1, forward strand.
TTTGTGAATCATAAGATTTAGAAATCCTTAACGAATCAGTTAAAGACTTCGTTTCAATTAAATCTTCCTCCGATAATTCCTTATTATATTCTCTAGCAAACACATATCTAGAATAATCCTGAGAAATATTTAGGGTTTTATTATCACTAGCAAATCTTAAATCTTCAAAGTCATCTTCATCGGAATTCTTGCTAAGATAATTTGCATTTTGAAACTCATCTAAATCAACTGGTTCAGATTTGTTCAAAAGAAACAAATCCCAGCCCCTTTTATTATAACCTGATATAACTATTTTTTCGCTAATGGGGTTATAATCAAATTGCTGGATTCCAGTTAAAACATTGGTAATAGGCTCAAATTTATTTGAATTAAGCTTATGCTGGTAAATGTTAGAAACTCCATTTTGATCTGAAGTAAAATAAATTGTGTTATTGGAAGAGAAAATAGGAAAATCTTCGTTATAATCTGTATTGGTAACTTCTACAATATCTTTAGAATGATAGTTCAATATAAATATATCATTTTGAAAAAATGGTATTTTATCGATAGTAGAAACATTTTCTAAAAAACTATTTCTATCTGAAGAAAAAATAATTTTTGAACCATCAGGAGACCAAGAAGGATTAGTATCTGAAAAAATATCATTTGTCAAATTGACTAATTTTTTTGATTTAATATTATATGTATAAAGATCGCTTCGATCTTTAAAATGACCAGCAAAAAGAATAATATCTTCTTTAGGATGCCATGAAGTAGTAAAAATACCATCGAGATCAATCGGAATTTTAGTATAATCTTTTGTCTGAATATCAACAATAATTATTGCATCTTCTTTCCCACTCTTAGAAGCAAAGACAATTTTTGATCCATCAGGAGACCACGATATCCCGGGTTGAAGCCATTTTAACTCTTCAAGGTCTGGTGTAGTATTTCCTCTGATTAATATTTCTCGTTTGGTTCCTAAAGAATTAGTAATAACTAAATCCATATATCCTGCTTTATCTGAAAAGTAAGCTATCTTACTTCCATCAGGAGAAAAAGAAGGGCTAATGTTATAAAAATTATAAGATTTGGAGCGATCTGTTATTTTGGTTCCTATACTTTCAATCTTTTCTTTAACAACAATCTCGGGCCAATACTCTTTTTTTAAATAATCATGCCAATTATCGGTCAATTGTTCAAAATCAACACCCAAAGCATTTTGAAAGCCTTTCTCAGCATTTTGAGTTCGGCGCATTTGTTGAAAAATTTCACCAATTTTTTCTCTTCCATATTTATTTGAAATATATCTCCATACAGATTGCCCACCTTTATATGCTAAAATTGAGTAATTCAGTTGTTGTATGGATGGAAGGTTATCTTCAATAGACAAATCTCTCATTACCATTTCTGAGTTAGAATCCCAATTTACTGAAAGAAATTCAGCTAATCCCTCGTTTGCCCAGAGTGGAATTTGCAACTGAATTCTGCCGCTTATTAGTCCTTGCGCGTTTCCTCCATATGCTAAATCATTAATAGCAGCATGAACTAATTCATGATGAACTACATGCTTATATTGTTCGTAGGATCCTTCAAAAGGAATAACTATTCTGTTTTTAAATAATTCTGTAACCCCACCAACTCCTTCTGACATATACGAATCCACAACATTGGTTTGCTGAAAATCATTATGAGAATTATAAACGATAATCTTGATTGGTCTATTGTTATTCCACCTTAAATGTTTACCAATTTGATTTATCGATTCTTCAGCAATTTTTGAGGTATAAATAGCTAAATCTTTATTGTTTCCATAATAGTAGATATTAAAATTTGGACTGACAATATACTCCCAGTCAAAATTTTTATACTGAACTTTATTTTGACCAAAATATTGACCAAAAATAACCGAAATAAATAAAATGCTTAGTGATAACTTTTTCATTTGATATTATTTTTAACTATTGATACTGAAAATTTATAACATATATTACAGAAAAATGTTCCAAATCGGAAAAAATCTATGAATGAAAAAATATACTTTTTTGCAGATGTACATTTTAAAGGCACCTCTTCTGATATAGAAGACAAAAAGTTTTTAAAATTTCAACAGTTCGTTAGAAAATTAATTCAAGACAACATTAGATGTTCGGTCTACGTCATGGGAGATCTTTTTGATTATTATTTTGAGAAAAAAACATTAATTGCAAATAAAAATTATAAAAGAGTGTTTATGGAATTTGATAAACTCAGAAAACATAATATTCAACCTTACTTTATCGCAGGAAATCATGATTTCTGGATTGGAAAGGAATTTAAAAAAAATTTTATAAATTGCTTTTTAGAAGATCATGTTGTCACTATAAATAACAAAAATTTCTATTTAACTCACGGCGATGGAATTCTTTCTTGGGATAGAAAATATAGGATATTAAAAAAAGTTATAAGAAGCCGAATATTCATAATTTTATATTCTCTTTTGCCAGGTATTATTGCAGAGAAAATTGGTAAAACAATTTCTGAACAAAGAAAAGATTCACACAAGCTCGATGATAAGGTTCTTGAAAAAATTCAATCTGAATTAAAAAAATTTGCAGAAAGAAAATGGCAAGATGGTAATGATTGGGTAATTATGGGACATTATCATCATTTATTCCAATTTTCTAATCATAATGGAAAAGGATTGCTAGTTCTTGGTGACTGTGATGAAATCCAGTTCAATTATGCAGTTTTTGATGGAGAAAATCTTCTAGTAGAAAAAATCTAAATTTTACCGCTTATCTTTAACATAATTGCATTCTGCATATGAAGTCTATTTTCAGCTTGCTCAAAAACAACGGAATTTTTTGAATCGATAACATCACCGGTAACTTCTCGTCCTCTTTCTGCAGGCAAACAGTGCATAAATAGATAATCTGGTTTTGCACTGGAAACTAATTGAGAGTTAACCTGGTAAGAAGAAAATGATTTTATTCTTTCATCTATCTCATCTTTTTGACCCATTGAAGCCCAGACATCTGTATATATAACGTCAGCATTCTTGACATCTTCCAATGAGTTCGAAATCTTTACATTTGAAATTCTAGAATTTTTAGCCAATTCTACTGTAGAAGTGTCGGGATAAAATCCTTCCGGAGAAATTGAAATGAATTCTATTGGTAAAATAGAAGAAAGGCGCAACCAAGAATTCACTATATTGTTACCATCTCCAATATAAACGATTTTTAGATGATCAAAATTATTTTTTTTGAGCTCCCAAATAGTAAAAATATCAGTCAGAATCTGACAAGGATGATTGTAATCTGTTAGACCATTAATTACAGGAACAGATGCATTTTTTTCAAAATCTAAAATATCATTATGGCTGAAGACTCTTGCCATAATCATATCGTTATATCTACTAAATAATTGAGCTAAATCAGAAGCAGTTTCTCTTTTGCCCAATCCAATGTCTTGTGGAGCTAAGTAAATGGCATGACCCCCCATCCAAGAAAAACCAGTTTCAAATGAAACCCTAGTTCTTGCAGAGGGCTTTGCAAAAATCATTGCTAAGCTCAAATCTTGAAATGGTTTATATTTTTCTTTATTTCTAAATTTATTTTTGACCTCGGATGCTATTTCAAAGAGTTCAAAAATCTCATTATTAGAAAAATCATCAACTTTAATGCAATGTCTTAATTTCATATTTTCTTTCATTAGCAGTTTTAATATTAAGTAGTTGCCTATATTTTACAATTGTTCTACGAGAAATATCATATCCTTTTTTATCTAACTTTTCTTTTAATTGAGAATCATTATATGGGTTAGTTTTATCTTCATTGTTAATAATATAAATTAGCTCATCTTTTAGAACCTCAATAGACACCTTTTCGCCGTTTTTTATTATCCCAATTCCAAATAAATCTTTAAATGAGATTATTCCTATTGGGCTTTCCAAATACTTGTTTTTGATTGCTCGACTTACCGTAGATATATCAATCTCTAAATTTAAAGCTATATCTTCTAACTTCATTGGTGATGGATGTTTTTGAACCCCCTTTAAGTATAAATCTTGAAGTATGAGTATTTGCTCGGTTATAATCTTTAAAATAAAAAAACGATATTGAATGCTGTCAAAGATTAATTTGGCTTTATCAATATTTTTTGAAACAAAACTAAATTCATTTTTCGAAAGTTTGTTAAGAGTTGCAGCATTCAGATATTCAGAGGAAATTTTATATTTTTGCATAATCTTATCATTCTCAACCACAACCCATTGTTGATCTTGATTTAATTGGATTAAAATATCAGGAATAATTATTTCATGATTTAAAATAGAATCTTTAAGAGGTTGTAATTCTTGAGATTTTATTAATTCAATCGCTTCAGCAAAACTTTCCGAAGTGGAATTGGTTTGAGCTTTAATATGCTTAAAGTTCTGTTTAAGAAAATCTTCATAGTGATTACAAATAATTTCAACAGATAGATAATTTTCATCTCCAATTTGGAATAATAAATACTCTTGCAAATCTAAACACCCTAAACCTCTTGGATTTAAATTTTCTTTAATGAAATTCCTAACTGACTCCACGGTAGCTTTGGAAACATTTAAATTGTCAGCCAATAATTCAATTTCAATATCTAGAAATCCCTTATGATCTAAATTAAATAAAATATCCTTAGCAATATCTTTTTTCGATTCACTAAGAATTGACTCATTTATTTGTTTAATCAAAAAATCTTCTACTTCATCTTCTTGTGCAATATTACTAAAAAAAGAATCATACTCATCCTGATTCTGAAAAAGTGAATCATAATTTTCTTTAGTAAAATTATTGAAGATTGGTATCTCCTCTAATACTGGATTTTTTTCAAGCTCCTCTTTAAAAATTGATTCAATTTCTTGATTAGAAAGCTCAAGTATATTTGATTGTAAAATTTGATTTGGAATTATTTTAAGTTTTTGACGAATTTTTGGAGAAATCTTCTTCATTAACTTAACTTAAAATTTTTTCCAAGATAAAGCCTTCTAACTTCATCATTTTTAGATAACTCTTTTGCATTTCCCGCAAAAAGTATTTTGCCATCATTAAGTAGATACGATCTATCAGTAATAGAAAGTGTTTCACGAACATTATGATCTGTAATCAAAATTCCTATGTTTTGTTTTTTCAAAGAAATAATCATCTGTTGTATATCTTCAACTGCAATCGGATCAACTCCAGCAAAAGGTTCATCCAAAAGCACAAAGTCTGGATTTAAAGCCAGAGTTCGAGCAATCTCAACTCTTCTTCTTTCACCACCAGATAAACTTCCGCCTAAATTTTTCCGAATAGAAGATATATTGAACTGGTCTAAAAGATTATCAATAGTGAGGTTCAATACTTTTTTTTCTGGATAAAATGGCTCCAACACAATTTTTAGGTTGTCCTCAACATTCAATTTTGTAAATATAGATGGTTCTTGCGCTAAATAACCAATCCCCATTCTTGATCTTTGATACATTGGCTTATAGGTGATGTCTTCATCACCAAGCATGATTTTTCCGCTTGTAGGTAACACTAAACCACTAATCATATAAAATGTTGTAGTTTTGCCTGCACCATTTGGCCCGAGGAGTCCTACCACCTCCCCCTTTGAAAGCTGAATATCAACTTTTTTTACAATATTCTTTTTACCGTAATTTTTAATCAGGTTCGAAGCTGTTAAACTCTTAATCATTTGAAATAACTCCCTTAGGATTCTTTAACACCCAATTAGACAAATCAATATCAGACTCAAAATAATTTCCATAAAGAGTATCTTTTGAAGTAATAAAAATAACATCTGAATCAGAAATAATTTTATTAGAAAAATTATTCCATTCCATTGTCTGACAGAAAAGAAACTTTTCTTTGCTTCCACGAACTTGGATATTCCCGAATGCTTTTATAATATTTTTTTCTTGATCAACCAATGCTGAATCACAGCTAGTTATTGATGAGAGAACATTACTATCAAATAAACTTATCTCAATATTTCCTCTTAATCTCATGAACCTTTCATTGTCATTATTTATTAATACATCTGATTTTACTAATGATGAAATCTCACCCTTATCCGTTATAACAACCTCAACAGAAGAAGATTCTTGGAGATTTATGGGGTCACTCGATTGGTTTACTTCACTAATTTCAGAGCAACTGATAAAAAATAATGCGATAATAATTAGTTTCATTTTAATTCATCAATTAGAGAATTTAAATGATTTTCAAAATCTCCCTTTGATTGAATAATAAGATCAATAACTTCTCTAACTGCACCTTCACCCCCCTGTTTTTGCGTAACATAAATTGAGGCGCTTTTAACATAATCAGGTGCATTAGGCACTGAAATAGGGCATCCAACTTTCTCTAGAATTGGTAAATCAATTATATCATCACCAATAAAACAAATCTCATTATCGTTTACATTGTATTTTTCTTTTAATTCATTGTATGCATCTATTTTTCGAATAACGCCGTTATATAATTCGTCGATTTGAAGTTGGTCAGCTCTAAGCTGAGTAGAGTAAGCTTCTCTTCCAGTAATCCAAGCAGTAATTATGTTAAGATTAAGCATTCTTAACATCACAAAACCTACACCATCTAAAGCATGAAAGATTTTTGATTCTCTACCATCTGAATCAATAATAAATTTTCCATCAGTAAGGATTCCGTCTACATCGCAAATTAACATTTTAATATTTTTTAATTTATCTAGCATCAAGATATGCCTTTCTGAAAAGCAGTGCTGATTTTAAAAGATTTTCAAGTTTGTTTAAAGGCCATTGTGAGCTCGAATCACTTAAGGCTTGTGTTATATTATCGTGAACTTCTACAAATAATCCATCGCAACCTGAAGCGATAGCTGCATTAACTAAAGTAGGAATAAATTCTCTTTCTCCGCCAGTAGTACTATCCATTAAGCCAGGAGCCTGAATACTATGGCTACCATCAAAAATGACTGGATATCCAAATGACTGCATTAAAGGAATAGATTTCATATCTACAACCAACGAATCTAATCCAAAAGAAGATCCTCTTTCTGTAATTAAAATATTTTTATTTCCAGTACTTTCAATTTTCTCAATGATGTTGGAAATTTTTTTTGGAGATAAAAACTGTCCTTTTTTGACATTAATAATTTTTCCGGTTTTACCTGCAGCGATTAGCAAATCTGTTTGTCTACACAAAAAAGCAGGGATTTGTAATATATCAACATAATCAGATATTTTCTCAGCTTGCTCAGGGGTATGGATATCAGTTAAAATTGGTAAACTATATTCTTTCTTAATTTTTTTAAAAATTTCTATTGCACTTAACAGATCTACCCCTCTATAGGAATTAATCGATGTGCGATTAGCTTTATCGAAAGATGTCTTAAATATATAAGGGATATTGATTTTTTCAGTGATAGCTTGTATCTGTCTAGCCATCAACAAAGAGTGATCTTTACTTTCGATAACGCAAGGACCACCAATAAAGGGTAAAGAATCCTCTCCAAAAACAATAGAATTATATTTTACTTTATTCATTATTACTTTACTGATAATATATTAAATCTTCTTCAACATCAATACTTCTATACTTAAAGTCAGAAACAATGATTTTTATGGGTATTCCATTATCCAATGCCCTTAATTGCTCTAATTTTAATTTTTTTTCATTTTCAGTCATAGAAAGCTGAATAAATTTTTCAAAGATTTCTTTTTTAAAAGCATAGATTCCTACATGTCTTAACAAATTCATTTTATCAACTGTTTCTCTGAAAAATTTAATCGCATAGTTCTCATCATCTATTAAGACTTTAACTACATTGGGATCACGAAAATCTTTAGCATCAATTATTGTAGATGCCAAAGAAGACATTCCTACTTGAGAATCTTCAAGTGATTCAATCAGTCGATCTATTAATTCTGGATCGATTTTAGGTTCATCTCCTTGAATATTTACTATAATATCATAATCAATTTTCTGAACTGCCTCACCAACTCGATCTGTACCAGATTGATGAGAAATATTTGTTAAGATCACATCAGATGGATTAAAAAGTGAAGCAATCTCATTTGAATCAGTTGCAACGATTAACTTGTCAATTTTTTTTGAAAGTTGAGCTTGAGAAAATACATGCTCAATTATACTTTTACCTTCAATTTGATAAAGCAGTTTTCTGGGAAATCTAGTAGAACCTATCCTAGCTGGTATAACGCCAACAATCACTTTTTTTCTTTTTTGACTACTTGCGGAACTGCAATATATCCATCAAGTGATTTTGGAAATATTTCTTGAAGAGATTCTATTTTTAGAGGATCCAAAGGCTTATCTTCTGTTAAATGAGTATTATGTCCATGGACATTGAACATAGGCTCAATTCCTTCTGTATCAATTTCGTTCAATAAATCCATATATTGAACTATTTCATTTAGCTCCTTGGTATATTTTTTTAGCTCATCTTCCGATAGATTTAATTTTGAAAGTTGAGCAATTTTTTGAATTTCTTTTTTTGATAATTTTGCTTTTGACATTTTTAAAATTATAGAATAGCTATAAATAAATCAAAAATTTATTCATACCTCATAGAATCAATTGGATTTAATCTAGAAGCTTTTAACGCTGGATAAAGCCCAAAAATAATTCCCATTAAAGCACATATTCCTAAGCTGTAAAAAATCCAATTGAATGGAATTGTTGGGTCTTGCTGCAAGAAATAGGCTACAATATTCCCGAATGAGACTCCCAATATAATTCCTACTATTCCTCCAATAATTGAAATCAGTGATGCTTCAATTAAAAATTGTAAAAATATATCGCTTTTTCTGGCACCTAAAGCTTTTCTTACGCCAATTTCTTTAATTCTTTCAGTCAAAGAGACTAACATAATATTAGCAATACCAATCCCAGCTACTAAAAGAGAAATTCCTGCCACTAAACCTATAAACATTTTTAAATAAGATGTAAAATCGCCAAATGTTTCTTGCAACTGATCATTAGTAGCAAGATAAAAATTATTTTCAGCTCCGGGAGGGATTTTTCGAATAGATCTAAAGACTCCTATAGCTTCATCTGAGGCTTCATCAAGAGTTTCCATTGATTCTGATTCTAAAATCAACTGTAAATCTGCTCTTCTCCAACTGCGTCCACCAAAATATTTGAGGTAAGTAGATATAGGAATTCCAATAGTAGAGTCCATACTTTGTCCTAAGACTTTCCCTTTTGGGCTTAAAACGCAAATGACTTCAAACGGAATATTATCTATTTTGATGGTTTGACCAACAGGATTAGAGAATGGAAAAAGTTCTTCTTTTACATCATAACCAATCATTGCAACACGAGATGAGTTGTCAAGATCAATTTGACGAATACTTCTTCCATCGATAATGTTATATTTATATAGCGAAAGGATATCTCCATCACTCCCCCAAAGACTGCTTAGTCTATTTTTTAACTCTTCGCCTTCATATGAAATAGTTCGATCGCTGGGCTCTTCAGCAACTACAGCTGACATATTAGTTGTCAAAGTCAGTGAGCGCTTTAATTGTTCATATTCTGTCCATGTAATTCTAGGTTTATTTCTTGCCCCACTATGCCTAGCTCCAAAGGATATTTCAGTTGGGTTATCTCTTGTGATATAAAAAACATTGGTCTTCATTTCACTAACTAGACCATCTGTAGCTTTTTGAAAAGTTGCCAACACAGTCATAATTGCGATAATTGAAGAGACGCCGACTGTGATGCCTAATAATGTTAGCGCTGTACGAAGTTTTGTTTGGCTAAAATAGTAGAGTACTCCACCAATTGCATCAGATAAATAATTAAATACTCTATTCATGTCTCAAAGCATCTATAGGATTAAGATTAGCTGCATTTCTGGCAGGAATCATTCCTGCGGTAATTCCAATAAATACACATACTAAAAAAGTATAAAAAATCAACAGCAAATCAAACGAGACTGGGAGAAATGTAGCAAGTACTAACGTTAATAATTTGACAAGAATGATTCCAGCTAGACCTCCAATAATTGAAATTGTTACGGCTTCACTCAAAAATTGCACTAGAATATTTCTACTTGTTGCACCCATAGCTTTTCTTAAACCAATTTCTTTAGTTCGCTCTTTAACTGAAACAAACATAACATTCATTATTCCAATAGCGGAAACAATTAAAGAAATTCCTGTTACTAAAAATCCTACTCCAGCAATAGCAATTTTCAGGCTATCAAATTGCTCTTTGTATGCATCTGCAGAATTGACTGCAAAATTATTTTCTTCGTCTGGTTTAAGTTTTCGGGCAACTCTCATAATCATTTCTGCTTCTTCTTTAGCTATAGCCATCTGTTCAGGCTTGGTTTTAAGAACTAGTTCATCGAAACCCCATCTCGTTAAGATTCTTTTAAAAGTTGTTGAAGGCATAATTACAAGATTATCTAATGTACCACCAGGAACCATTCCCATGCCTTGTTTTTTCAACTCTCCGATAACTTCGAAAGAAACTCCGCCTAGTCTAATGGTCTTACCAATTGGATCCTGACCATCAAAAAAGCCATCTCTAACCGTTGCACCAACAATAATTACTCGACGTTGTAAATCCCATTCATTTTGAGAGAAAAATCTACCATTTTCTATTTTTGTTCCACTCAACATGTCCTGATAACTAGGATACACTCCATTAATTTGTAACCAAGATGCAGTATTTCCATATGAACCACGTATCCAAGTTGTTTTTCTCAAGCTCACATCATCAATGTATTCACTATATTGAGTAATATATTGCAGATTATCTTCTTCAATTCTAGGGCGATTTCTATATTTCCACCAATCAAAATTAAATGACCAAGGCCATGTTGATACATATAATTTGTCATTTCCATAATATGCCATCGATTTTTCAAATTCTTTATCTATACTGGAAACTCCAGCTGTAATGATACTCACTGTAAAAATCCCAATAGTAAGCCCCAGTGAAGTAAGAAAAACTCTAGTAGGATTTGACTTTATTGCCCTTAGACCAATTGCAATATTTTGAAAAATGTTACTCATCTTTAGAAATTTTTCCATCAAAGATTTCGACTTTTCTTTTCGCTCTTTTGGCTACTGAATCTTCGTGAGTAACAACAATAATTGTATTGCCAGCTTGATGGAGTTCATCAAAAAATTTTAAGATTTCCAATCCGCTCTTTGAGTCTAAATTACCTGTTGGTTCATCAGCTAAAATGATAGAAGGACTATTAACGAGAGCCCTTGCAATTGCAACTCTCTGTCTTTGACCGCCAGAAAGTTCATTCGGTTTGTGATCTAATCGATTCCCTAAACCTACTGAATTAAGAGCATTTTTAGCTTTTGAAATTCTTTCAGACTTTGATAAAGAAGAATAAATTAAAGGTACCTCGACATTTTGAACAGCATTTAGCTTTGGTAATAAGTTAAAAGTTTGAAATACAAAACCAATTTTCTGATTTCTAATTTTTGCTAAATCTGAATCTGTCATTTTATCAATTTCAATATTATCTAATTTATATGTCCCCTTAGAAGGTACATCTAGACAACCAATAATATTCATTAAAGTTGATTTTCCAGAACCTGATGGACCCATAATAGAAATAAAATCATTTTCGAAAATTTTTAGAGAAACATTATCTAAAGCTTTAACAACGTTATCTCCTAATTGATAAATCTTAGAAATTGATTCAATGGAAATAATTTCTTTTTTACTCACGATTTCTTCTATTGAAATTTTGACTTTCTTTTAGTTGTACTTTGGCTCCATCATATAATTCTCTACTGATAGCAACAAAACTTCCAGAAACCACCTGCTCTCCTTCTTCTAGACCTTCAATGACTTCATAATCTCTTTCGCCAACAATACCAACTTTAACATTTCTTTGTTCAACAACATTATTACCATAAACAAAAACAACAGTGCTTTTGGGTTGATTGGAACCGCCTCTCATCATTGAGAAATTAGGTCTCTGGCCACTAGAAGCAGTTTCAACTTTCACTCGAGATTTTTTCTCTTTCGATGGCTTGGGTCTTGGAGTTGTTAAAGATTGAATTGGGATACTTAAAGCTCCCTCTCTTTCCTCAGTAATAATCTCAACAGTAGCACTCATTCCCGGTCTCATCCCATCCACTACTTCTAGCATTTGAATCTTGACTTCAAAATTGGTTACTTGCTGTTGAGAACCTCCACTAGAAGTAGTGGATGCATAAGCAACTTCCTTTACAATCCCCTTAAATTTTTTATCTTTAAAAGCATCGACTTCAACAATAGCAGAATCATTGATTTCAATTTCAGCAATGTCATTTTCATTGACATTTACATTCACTTCCATTTGATTTAAATCTGCAAGCTTGATCAGGACTCTTGGATTAAACATCCCACCCTGAGCTAAATCTCCAATTTCTCCTTCAACAAAAGTAATTGTTCCATCCTGTGGCGCAATTAAACGTAATTTTGAAAGAGAGTCTTCATCCATAATGAGCCTAGATTTTGCATTATTGAATGCGCTCAATGCAGATGCATAAGAAGAATTGGTTGCTTCCATTTCCTGATCAGATATCAGTCCTTGTTCGTAAAGTTTATTTTGTCTCTTTTGTTGGGAAGCTCTTTGATCTAATTGCACTTTCGCTGCATCTAAACTGGCTCTAGAGGCTTCGGTTTGAGCTCTTTGTTGCTCCTCATCTAGAGACATTAAGAAGTCTCCCTTTCTAACTTTATCACCTTCCTTAACTGCAATATCGGTAATATATGTAGTATTATTTGCACTGAGCTTTACCTCGGTTTCAGGTTGCAAGATTCCGTCAGCAACAACTTTACTTGAAAGATTTTTTCTTTCTACAGAAATTGTAGTTACTTGTATTAATTCTTCTTTATTTCTTGAAGAAAAGAAAAGAACAACAATGATAAGAAGTATTGCTGCTAATCCTATTTGAATTTTCCTATTTTTAAACATATAGATCTCCTTACTGATATTTTTTGTCTAGAGTACCCAATAATCTATCTAAGTTAGCCACTTGAATTGCGGCATCATACTTAGTAGTAATAAGCGATGAACTGGCCTGAATCAATGCCAATTGAGCATCAAGAAATTCTAGGATACTAGCAGACCCTAATTCGTATTTATTTTGTGCTAGCTTCAAATCCTCTTCAGCAGATTTTAAAACTTCTTCTTGAATTGGTATAATTTCTTGAAAATTGTTTAATGTATTAATTAGTTGGTACAGATCAACTTTTGAATCTTTTAAAGCTGATCCATACCTGGATTCTGATTGATTCAAGCGAATTTTTGATATTTGTACATTATTGCTATTTCTAGAACCTGTAAAAATTGGGATGCTAAAGGTTAAATTAGCATTTTTGATATAATTATCATTAAAAAATTCTGATGAAATCGAGGCATCTGAAACTGCATTCATTCCAATGCTAAGCCTTACTGAAGGCAAAAGACCTGCCCATGATTGTTGAACATTAATTTTAGAAGATACTATTTGACGATCTAAAATATTCAAATCAGGATTATTGGAAATCATCAATGCTAAGGCCTCTTGATAACTAGGCACCACAAAGAAAATGTCTACTTTTTTAGGTAGCTGTATTGAAATGTTTGAATCAATCAAACCCATACTATTTAGAAGCCTATTAAATGAATTATCTTTATTTAGCTTTCTTGAAAGCAGGTTAGATTTTGCAGTTCCGAAACGAACGGATGCTTTTAAAAAATCTGTTTTACTAACAGCTCCAAGATTATATTGTTCTTCAACTAATTCTAATTGTTTTTCAGATAGAGAAAAATCTTTACTAGCTATTTCTAGCAATTCTGAATCCTTTAAAAATTGATAATAGCTGGAATAAACATTAAATATAATATTTGCTCTAGTTCCTCTTTCCTGAAGCTTGGAAATCAAAAGATTATTTCTACCACCTCTAACATCTTGAAGATTACTACCAAAATTAAAAATATTTTGAGACAAGCTGATTCCTGCAGAATATTGTTCAACAATGTTGCTAGAATTACCATAAGTAGTTTCTCTAAAACTATTTGTAGCACTCACAGAAGGTAGAATCGCAGATAGGGATGAAAATTGATTTAACTTTGCAATTTTAACATCTTGTTCTGCAACTCTGATAGAAGATTTGTTATCTAGGGCGATTCTTACGCATTCATCAATTGATAATGATTGAGCAACAATAGTACTGAGAACAATAGCTAATAAACTTAAAAACTTAATTATTTTTCTCATAGGGCGTTAATATACATATATATTCTATTCTTTCAACATGATAATTTGATAATAAAAACTAAAAAAAGTAAAATTAAAAATTATTATTTTTTTTAATTTGACTTAAAAATTCAATCCCTGCAGAATATGAATTTTTGATGTCTCCATTTAGAATTGCCTCTTCAACCATTGATTTTATTTTTCCTACCTTTTTACCAGGTTTTAATGAAAAAAGTTTCATGATTTCTTCTCCGCTAACAGGGGATTGAAAATTTCTCAATTTATCAGTTTCTATAACTTCAGAGATTCTGTCTTCAACGTGCTTAAAATTATTCATATACTTTACCATATTATTAATATTTTTTGTTGTAACATCAGCTCTACAAAGCTTCATCAAGTCCTCTATTTCATTTCCTGCTTCAACAATTAGTCTGCGAATCGCGGAATCAGTTACTTCTTTACCAGCTAAAGCAATAGGACGAAGATGAAGAGCAGTTAATTTTGTTATGTAATCACATGTTTTGTTGGATATCTTCATCCTTTTACAAATTTCTTTTAACATTCTTGATCCAACATCATCATGGCCATGGAATGTATATCCTTTTTGTTTGTGGATTCTTCTCGTTTTTGGCTTTCCAATATCATGAACTAAAGCAGCTAATCTTAAATCTATCTTCGATGTTGATTCAACTATATTATCTACAACATCTAATGTATGATAAAAAATATCTTTATGATGATATTCAGGATTTTGATCAAGTCCCTTCATTACGTCTATTTCAGGAAAAATAATTTCTAATAACCCGACCTCTTGAAGAAATATAAATCCAATTGAAGGTTTAGAAGTGCTGAGAATTTTAAAAAGTTCATTAGTAATTCTCTCTTGAGAAACAATCTCTATTCTATTTCGATTCTTTTTAATTGCTTCTATCGATTTGGGATCGATTTGCAATTGAAGTTTCGCTGCAAAATAAGCAGCTCGAATCATTCTTAGCGGATCATCAATGAAAGTTTGATTGGGATCTGCCAACGGGGTTCTTAAAACTTGATCTTTTAAGTCTTTAAGACCATTAAAGGGATCAATGAGTGATCCAAAATTATTTTCATTCAAAGCAATCGCCATAGCATTTACAGTAAAATCTCTTCTGATTAAATCTTCTTCAATCCTTGTTAAAATAATTTTTGGCTTTCTTGAAGACTGATCATATTCTTCCTTTCTTGAAGAAGCCACTTCAATTTCAAACTTCTTGTAGGGAATTTTTGCAGTTTTAAAATTTTCAAAAGGAACAATGGTTTTAACGCCTAATTTTTCTGCTAATTTTCTTGCAAAATCAATTCCATCTCCTTCAACCATAATATCGACATCATAGGAAGAATTGCTAGGGTCTATAATTAGATCTCTAACACATCCACCAACTAAATATGCAGGGATATTTATAGAATTGGACAATTCAGCAATAGTTCTTGAAATGGTTTCAAGCTTTTGATTTTTCTTTAAAATATCAATAATCTTTGTCATTGTTTAAATTAAAAGATATCTTCTAAATATGTTAAAAAAACTACAAAGTCTTTTTTATTATTTGATTTTCATCTCCTTTGTCTTTGGACAATTTAAAACTGTCAATGTTGAATTCGATGATCGCCTTTTGAGAAACGATGAAAAAAATCAGTTACTCTTTTTGAAATCTAACATTAAAAATTTTTATGAAATCTCATCGTGGAATAATGATTATTCAGACTTAGAGCTTCTAATTGATATCCAAATCATTTTTGAAGGAAGTTCAATTTCTGGAAGCGATCAAACATTTGGAATTCAATCTCTTTTTACGAACAATAATGACATTCACTTTTTTGATAAAGGGGCTCAATTTTCATTGTCACAAACTAATAATCTGTCTTTAGAAGATATAAATTCAGATCCCCTTTCAGTTTTATTGAGCTATTATGGTAATCTCATACTTGGAGCTGAACTTGATTCTTGGGAGCCTCTTGGAGGATCAACTCATTACGAAAAAGCACGATTAATTGCAGTAAAGGCTCTAGGGTCAAATTTCCCTAGAGGATGGGAACAAAGATTGCAGAATGTGAACCTTTTAGCAGAAAATAATGGGCTTAGAAAACTTCGATACTCGTCTTATGCATTATATGAATATTTTAACTTAGGAGAAATTGATCAATGTGTTGTCATTCTAGAAAATATAATTTTGCATCTGAAAGAAATAGCATTGAATTATAATCAAGAAAACTATACTAATTCATTTATGAATTTTCATGGAATCAAAATTGGTGAAATTATGAGAAAGCTTGGACAAAAAGAGTTATTAACTCAGCTGAGTTACTATGATCCAGCTAGAAGAATCGCTTATGAAAATTTTCTTAATGATATTTGAGAAAATTTTCTTTTAAAAAAGAAGTAATAATCAATGGCAATACTCCCTTGATATAAACTCACCTTTCCATTATCAAGACTCTTCTTTCTATTGAGGATAATTTTGGGAAAATTGAACAATACAAAACATAATGAAAGTATAATAGCTAAAAATCTCGACCAATCCAACCTAACCATTGAGTAAACTAAAGCCAAAATATCTAAAATAAATCGCTTGAAAATCATTGTTCCATAATGAAACGTTTCAGAATTTTTTAAAAATAGAATCCAGGAATTGCGGTGATTTAAGAAATTAGATTTGATGCTACCTTTCTTAATAGTCATTTTACCATGATGATAAATTACCGATGAAGGATCAACCCAAATTTCGAACCCTTTTTTTTGTAATCTCCAGCAAAAATCTATCTCTTCCATGTATGCAAAATAATCTTCGTCAAAGCCATTGAGTTCTTCGAATAAATTTTTGTAAGTCATTAAAGCCGCACCAGATGCCCAAAAAATTTTTACGGGAGCATCATACTGTTTTACATCTTTCTCAATAGAATTAAATATTCTTCCACGACAAAATGGAAATCCATAACTATCAAGAAATCCTCCTGAAGCACCAGCATAATCGAAAATGTTTTTATTTTTAATATTTCGAATTTTGGGTTGAATAGCGCCAACAAATGAGTGGTTTTCTAAAAATAAAATTAATTTTTCAATCCATCCTTTCGAATGAATTGTATCGTTGTTTAGAAATAGCAAGAACTCTCCTGAAGCATTCAAAGCACCAATATTGCATGCCTTACTAAAACCATAATTTTTTGCGTTATTTATTATCGTTGTCTTTTTAAAGTCATTGGCTAGAGATCTCACTGAATCATTAATAGGCCCATTATTCACTACTATGATTTCGTAATCATCAATTGAGGTGTTCTCTTGAATTGAATTAATGCAAGCATAGAGAAGCTCTTTACTATTCATATGAGGAATGATAATTGATAATTTCAAGATTGACTCAATTCAACTAATTCATCTAGCAAATTTTGAGCCTCTAAATCTTGGGGGTTGCGTTTAAGCCATCCTTCTAATAGCAGAATACCGTCATCATACCTTTCTAATTCTTTATAAGACAAGTAAAGCAAATAAACTACTTCGGGGGTATTCTCTTGCCATTCTAGCCAATCTTCTTTAGTCAATTTTGTTTTCTTAATCCCACTCTTCTTAATAATATTTTCTGCGATTTCAAAATTTCGATAAATAGTCTCAAATAGAACCGAAGCAGAAGAATAATCTTGGTAAAGCTGAATATATGTACGTCCATATAATAGATAATCCTCAATGCTAAGATCTTTGTTTTGAATTAATTGATCAAGATGGTATTTCGATTGTTCAACATTTCCGAGCGCATTATAAAGTTGGGAAATTTGATATTGCAATTCCTTTGAAAAAATTGGAATAACATTGCTCGGAATTTTATTATCCATATCTAAAAGAATTTGCTCAGCCTGATCATTTTCTCCATCTAAATAGTGTGCAATGGAAAGACGCACATAGCCAGTTCTATAATTTTGAACTAGTCTGCCAAGCTGCGGATCAATATAAACTTCAGAATTGGCCAAATTCCTAAACAAATACCCTGATTGTTTCGTTGTTGATATATTATTATAAAAATTATCCCTAGTATGAAAATTTTTAGTCCATTTTAATCCTGCAATACTATTCAAATAATGGTCTTTCATTTTCTTTTTATTAAGAACTTCTTTATCGTTATTCATTAATCGGTAAGCCAAGCCTTCCATTTGTAAATAATTATCAAGATTGAGTAAACTTGTAGGTGAAACAGTCACAGCAAAATATATAGGTCTACTCCAATCATTATCATTTATTATCCTTAATACCATCAAGTCTTGAACTCTTAAAGCAGCATTCAAATAAGTTGGAGGTAATTCCCACTCTATCCTCCCTGATAGATTATTCTCGTCTTTAGGCGCCTTTAACTCCATCAATTTTTTTTCCCATCTAATGAAATCAATATTTTGAATTTCAGCATCAGACATTTTTATAAATTGCTTTTGAGAATTTTCTCTCTTCAATTGCTCGATATACCAAGGAGTATTAAGTAGACTAAGATTAACAATTGTAACATCTGTTCTAATTTTTTCAACAAACTGTAAGTACCATAATGGAAAAGTATCGTTATCTCCGTTTGTAAATAAAATAGCGTTCTCATCACATGTCTGTAAAATATTATATGCCATGTCCCATGCAATATAATTACCTCTACGATTATGGTCTTCAAAGTTAGCAAGCAACATTCTCATTGGAATAAGTAACAATAAAAGAAATAGAAAAATATTTCTAAAGATTGAAATTTCATTTTTAGAAATAAAAAACTTCTTAATTAATTCTATGAAAGATGCTATTCCAACACTTATCCAGATAGCAAAAGTCATGAAGCTTGCTACATACGAATAATCTCTTTCACGAGCCTGTGGATTTTCTTGATTTAAATAAATTGTAATTGCTATTCCAGTCATCAAGAACAAAATCATTACTGCAGAAGCATCTAATTTATTTTTCCTGAAATGAGAATATATTCCAAACAATCCAAACATTAAGCCTAAGGGTAGACCAAATTGAATCCAATCTACCCCATCTTCATTTGAATTTGCTCCCATAGAAGTAACTAAAGGATCTGTTGAATCACCTTTACCCGCAAACTGCCATAATAAGTACCTTATATACATTTTTTTTATTTGATAATTCCAAAAAAATTGCAATTGATCGGGAAAATTGTAAAAAGCATATTGAATTTTTTGTTCAAAAGAAAATTTTTGACCATTCAGGGGGGCACCTGAAACTTCAATCGAAGAAGGAATATTATCAAACTTTCTTGGAAGAATATTCATCTCACCATATTGATCTCTATTTAAATAAGAAATTAAACTACTTATTGTTTCCGGGTTGTTTTCATCAATTGCAGGATTTTGTGAAGATCTAATAACGATAGTGGTATAAGAAGAATATCCTAAAAGAATTAAAAAAATCCCCAAAAATAAAGTCGCCCATAAAATATTTTTTTTATCTAAGAAGTAATAAAATAAAATACTCAAAGAAAATAATAAGATAATCATACCAGCGTATCCAGCAGATGCAACTAAAAATGGCACCCCCTTCACAACAAAATTTTGAAAGAAAAAGAAAATAACTAATGAAAAGAAAACAATACTTAATATTTGTTTCAAGTTTGAATTTTGATTTTTTGAAAAATAAATAATCATTAGGATAAACGGAATTGTAAGCAAATTAAGCAGATGGAGACCAGATGCTAATCCCAATAAATAAATTATAAGAATTATATAACGATACTGATTATTACTTTGTCCAGATCGCGTTAACAATAAAGAGAGATAGACAACTAATGCAGTAAACAATCCACTTAAGGCATAGACTTCGGTTTCAACTGAATTAAACCAATGGCTATGGGAGAACGCAAAAGTAAGTGATGCAATAAATGAGGATCCAAATTTCTCTATAATATTTTTACATCCAATTCGGTCTAATATTTGATTATTAATTAAAAATAAAATAGATATTGTCAAAGAACTGGAAATAACTGATAGGAGATTGACGCGAAAAGCTATATCCTTAGAAATAGGGATAAGTGAGAAAATCTTCCCTAATAGCAAAAAAAGTGGACTACCAGGAGGATGAGGTATCCCCATAATATGGGAAGTAGCAATGAACTCACCAGTATCCCAAAAAGATACTGTTGGTGCCATTGTTATAAAATATATAACAAAAGAAATGACAAAAAGAATTGATGCTAAAACTATTTCAGAATTATTCTTCAGCTGATGAATCATTATTTTCATTCAGATTTTCTTTAGATTTTTCAGACTTTTCAACCTCAATATAATTCATTTTTAACTCTGAAAGTACTTTAGATAAGTAATCCTTTTCCTCTGAACTCAAGCTAGCCTCCATACGATTTTTTATCATATCAAGCATATCAATCTGGATTGTAGCTGAAGTCAAATCAACTGAAGATTCTTTGGTCATAGGATTTTGAATTTTTCCTAAAGCAATCCAAATTCCATAAACTGTTTGAGATATCAAAGAGTCAAAAAGCTGTTTCTCTGTATATTGTTTCGATTCCATTTTCCTTAATTAACTGTTATTTTTAAAAATAAATTTAAATAATCTTTTTCAAATTTTTTCTTAATCAAATTATTATCAGGGGATAAAAGTTTACTATCATTATCAATAATTTGAAAAGCAAATTTTCTTGCCTCTCTAATAATCGGCCCATCAGTAACTAAATCTGCAATTCTATACTTGATAAATCCGCTTTGTTTCTCACCAAAAAATTCTCCCGGACCTCTAATTTTTAGATCTTCATCTGCAATAAGAAATCCATTTCTGGTTTTAGTAAGGATATCTAGTCGATTATTGGATTTATCTGAAAAGCTATCAGAGCACAAAATACAATGACTCTCTTTTTTCCCTCTTCCAACTCTCCCTCTAAGTTGATGAAGTTGACTTAAACCAAATCGTTCTGCATTGTTAATTAGCATAATTGTAGCATTAGGATTATCAATCCCTACTTCAACAACAGTTGTAGAAACTAAAATGTCAATTTTGCCGTCTAAAAAATCTAGCATCGTTTGATTTTTATCTTCATTATTAATTTTTCCATGGAGCAATCCAACGTTGTAATTAGAAAAAAATTGCTTTTTTAGTTTTTCATAGGACTCAGTTGCTGCTTTTAAATCAGACTTTTCAGTTTCTTCAATTAAAGGATAAACAATAATTGCTTGCTCTCCTTTTTTGATTTTTCCTTTAATAAAATCATATGTTACGGGCAGGTCTGTAGTTTGAATTTTCGTAGTAAAAATATCTGGCCTATTTTTTGGAAGTTCATCAATTAAAGAAATGTCCATATCTCCATTATAAGTAATAGCTAAGGTTCTTGGAATTGGAGTAGCAGTCATTGATAAAAGATTAGGTATTTTAGACTTTTTAATTAATTTTTCTCTTTGATTAACTCCAAATCGATGTTGCTCGTCAATAATTGTTAGACCTAGATTTTTGAAAGTAACATTTTTTTGAAACAAGGCATGAGTTCCTACGATTATACTGCTTTCGCCGCTAGCAATTTTTTTTAAAATTTCTTTTTTAGTTTGACCCTTTTGAGAACCTAGAATTATTGAGCAGTTTATTTTTAATGATGAAAAATATTTTTCAAAGTTTCTAAAAATTTGATTGGCAAGCAAATCCGTTGGAGCCATAATTGCAACCTGATAATCATTCTCAACCACTAGAGCTGAAATTAAACATGCAACTATAGTCTTTCCCGAACCAACATCTCCTTGAATCATTCTGTTCATTGGATGACTTGTACAAAGATCTTCAATAATTTCATTAATTGAATTTCTTTGAGCGCTTGTTAACTCAAAGGTTAATGAATTTGTTATTTTGTTCAGAATTGTCAATTTTTTCTCTAATGGTAAGCATGTTGAGTTCTGAATTTGTTTTTTTCTGGTAGCAAATAATAATTGTATAAAAAAATGTTCATCAAATTTTAGTCGAGTAATTGCTGAATTAAGATGATCCAAATTCTTAGTAAAATGAATATTGCGCAAAGCAAAGTCTAAGCTACAAAGCCCAAGGCTATCTCTATATTCCTGCGTTAAAAAATCATCAATTTGTTCGACATCTTTTATACAGTTGGCAATAATTTTTCTAAGATTTCGACTATCTAATCCAACTTTCTTTAGGTCCTCAGTGAGTGGATAGATTGGAATAATCAATCCTGTATTAACTGTAATTTCATTTGCATTAAGCTTGTCATATTCTGGATGAACTATCTGAAATTTATTCTGATAACTTGTAACCTTTCCATGGATAGCCAATAAATCGTTTTCTTTTAATGATTGTCCAATGTATTCTGCAGCATTAAACCACATTAAAGTCATGCTTCCAGTATGGTCTGCAAAATTTGCAATGACATAACTCTTTTTAAACCTTTTAACATATCTAATAGATTTAATGCGACCTATTACATTCACTTCATGATCAAGGGTAAGTGAGTCAATAGTGTGAGTAATAGTTCGATCAACATGTCTTCTTGGAAAGTAATATAAAAGGTCTTCGACTGTTTGAATATTGAGCAATTCAAGTGCTTTTGCTCTTTTAGGACCAACGCCTTTTAAAAATTGGATTGGTATTTTAACTTTTTCTGAAGGAAGAACTTCCATCAAAAAAAGTTATTTCCATTCTTTTCTGTAAGAGTAAGTTACAGTTTCAGAAGAATTTGGTTTGATTTCTAGAGGGAAATAAATGGTGTTTGCGTCCTCTTTAATATACATTGAAGATGATTCTTTTACTACCCAATCACCAAAGATTTTCTCCTCTAATTTCACTTTTATAGATTGTCCAGAAGAGTTAATAACTTGAAGAGAAATAGTTGATTCTTCACTATTGTTTTGTCTGTCATAGTTGAGTATTCGCCTTTTACCATTGATATCAAATGACTTACCAGCACTAATAATTGATAAAGAACCTTTGTGAGATGCTTGAAAAATATTTTTGCTTAACATATTTATGCTCCCATCTTGGCTCTTTTCAAATAAATTAATAGTTCCGGATGGTAAGGGTATATTAAGATTATTTTCATCAGAATTCTGAAATAGAATTTCAACATTCAATGGTTCATCTTTTTGATCTCTTTCGTTATTTCTAAAAATATATCTTTTATCATAATTAATTACCCTTTTTGCTAAAAGTGGATATAAGTTAGTTTCTAAAGATTTTAGATTTATATCATTCCCAAGAGTAAATGAATAATAGTCTCCAATTTTAACAGCATCTTCAATTTTGGTGGCGATTCTTGAGAGAGTATTGGAAATATTGGACTGTGAATTAAAAGGAATAGTCCCTTCAATTACTGATAAATCAACATTAAACAAGTTCATATTAGAATTATTAGTAATCTCTGCATTAATAGTTAATTCTGCTTTTGTTGCACTAGAATCTTGAGATGAATCTATTATAAGATTGTATATAGCATTCCAAGAAAAATCGGAAGAAATATAATGCACCTCCGCATTAGTGTTTTGATCAAAATCGGATTGAATCACCCACTCAATTTCGGGTGAAAATTTATCAGAGACTTCGCTAGATTTAAGACTAATGTATTCTAGGTTATTTTTATAAAAAATTGAAAGGCCTTTTGATGTTTTAAGAACGATTTCTTTATCATTATAATCCAATAATAAGCCTTGAATAGATGATCCACTTTGAGGTTTTAATTCAATAGAAGCTCCAATATTTTTTTTCATAAATTGATGGATTCCAAACCTATTGTGACTAATGTTTTGGGACAAAATTGTTGCCCCCTGCAGATCTAAAAACAATGAATTGTCTATAACATTCTGTGATAAATTTGAAAATGTAATTGGATTTAAACCAGCCCTCAAAGATAAGGATAAAGGTTCTTTAATTACTGAAAAGCTATCTTTATAGATTACAATTTTCTTTCTCAAATCCTGCTCTTGAGAAATAAGCAGAGAACTTAGGACTAGGATAAGTAAATATTTTTTCATTTTAACATCTCAATATTAGAAATAATTTTTTTTCTTTCAATCATTAATTCAGAAACTTTATTTTTTTCATTCTGAACAATATTTTCAGGTGCTTTTTCCAAAAAAGAACTATTGGATAGTTTTTGATTAATATTATCAATAAAACTTTCTACTTGAAGTAGTCTCTTCGATAATTTCTTGATCTCTTCATCTTTATTTATGAGTTCATCTAGTGACAAATAAATTTCACATTCTTTTAAAATTCCGATTGCAGAGTTCTGGGGTTTTTCTAAATTTTTTTGAATAGTTAATTCATTGCATCTACTTAGATTGGAGATTAAATCTCTATTATTTTCAATCTGTAAAAGAATGGAGTCATTCTTAACATTAATCAAAATTTCTGCTTTCTTCGATGAAGCTAGATTTGATTCAGCCTTTAAATTGCGAATAGTAGATATAACTTCTTTAAATAAATCTACTTCCGATGAATCATAGTGATTAAAATTAACTTCCCTAGGCCAAGATTCAACAATAATATCTTTTTCTTCTCTAGTTTTAAAAAATTGCCATATCTCTTCAGTTAAAAATGGGGCTATTGGGTGAAGTAATTTTAAAATATTTCTTAAAACCTTTTTGGCAACAAATAAAGTATTTTGCTTTTCGATTTCAGAGCCATGAGTAAATTTGTATTTAGCAATTTCAATATACCAATCACAAAATTCATTCCAGGAGAAGTTATAAATTGTTTTAATTGCTTCATTAAACTGATATTTATCAAAAAAATCATTAGACTTTTTTATTGTATTATCTAACTCAGAAAGAATCCAATGATCAAATTTATCGAAATTATCTGAATTAATATTATCAGAAGAATTTAAATCATTATTCAAAAGAATGAACCTTGAGGCATTCCAAATTTTGGTCATAAAATTTCTTCCTATTTCAATTCCCTTTTCTGAGAAGTAAACATCTGATCCCTGGGGAGCCATTAGCATAATAGAAAATCTGGTTGCATCTGTACCATACTTTTCAAACAAGGTGATTGGATCTGGGGAATTGCCAAGGGATTTACTCAATTTTCGGCCTTTTTCATCGCGAAGTATGCTTGTGAAATAAACATCAGTAAAAGGCTTTTCATTCATAAACTCAAAACCAGCAATAATCATTCTGGCAACCCAAAAGAAAATAATATCAGGTCCTGTTACCAAAGTATTTGTAGGATAATAAATTGTCGAATCATTTTCTGGCCATCCATGTACAGCAAACGGCCATAGCCATGAACTGAACCAAGTATCTAAAACATCGGAATCCTGCTCCCAATTATCAATATCATCTGGCGCTGAAGAAGAAACAAACCAGTTTTTAGGATTGGTGCGATCGGCATTTTTTTTGTACCAAACCGGGATCTGATGCCCCCAATAAAGCTGTCTACTAATACACCAGTCTTGAATGTTGGACATCCAATGATTATAAGTTTTGACCCAATGATTTGGATAAAAATTGATTTCATTTTTTTTAACTGCTTCGATTGCTGGCTTAGCTAAATCTTCCATTTTTAAAAACCATTGTTCTGATAAATAGTATTCAATTGGAACATTTCCTCGTTCTGAATAACCAACTTTGTGAAGATAATTCTCTTCTTTAATTAGATGATTTATTTCTTTTAAATCGTATACTATTTGCTTTCTAGCCTTTTCTCTGGACATTCCTCTATACTTTTCA
Source organism: Fidelibacterota bacterium (assembly GCA_017856055.1). GTDB lineage: Bacteria > Fidelibacterota > Marinisomatia > Marinisomatales > Marinisomataceae > Marinisoma. The sequence goes on from JAFMFP010000001.1 coordinate 78,068, forward strand.
GGCGCTTTATCACTGATGGAGCTATCTGCATTCATGATATTAATCATTTCAAGATTATGTTTAATTCCTACTTCATAATCATTTAAATCATGTGCAGGAGTAATTTTTACACAACCAGTTCCAAATTCAGGATCTACCATTTCATCAGCAATAATGGGAATACTTCTTCCAACCAGTGGTAGTTTTGCTGTTTTACCTATAAGATCCTTATACCTTCTGTCATTAGGATTCACTGCGATAGCAGTATCCCCTAACATGGTTTCTGGCCTAGTTGTCGCAATCTCTATACACTTATCGGAGTTATCAATAGCATATTTGATGAACCAGAGATGCCCATTTACCTCTTTAAATATCACCTCTTCATCACTTAAGGCAGTCTGCGATTTGGGACACCAGTTTACCAGCTTACTACCCTTATAAATCAATCCTTTATTATATAATTGAACAAAAGATTCTAAAACAGCTTCGGAATAATTTTTATCCATAGTAAAGCTGGTTTTATCCCAATCACATGAACATCCAAGTTTTTGAAGTTGATTAATTATAGTACCACCGTATTCTTCTTTCCATTGCCAAGCATGCTTTAAAAATTCTTCTCTAGATAAATCTTGCTTATGAATTCCTTGATCTTCAAGCATCTTAGTAACTTTTGATTCAGTAGCAATAGATGCATGATCAGTACCCGGTATCCAACATGCATTTTTGCCCTCCATTCTCGCTTTTCTAATCAGTATATCTTGAATAGTATTATTCAATACATGGCCCATGTGAAGCTTGCCAGTAACATTTGGTGGGGGGATAACAATAGTGTAATGATCTTGAGATCTATTGCTTGAAAAATAATTATTTTTCAACCAATGTTGATACCATTTAGACTCAATATCAGCTGGCTTATGATTTTTATCTAGTTGTTTCATTTAAATATTTTTTTAATCTATCTATTAATTCATTCGCTTCTTGATTAGTAGGAGCCTCAGCAAATATTCTTATAATGGGCTCGGTATTGGATTTCCTAATATGTATCCATTTATTTTGCCAAACAAATTTTATACCATCTAGCTTAATAATTTCGTCACAATCGAATACAGTTTCAAGTTCATCGAAACTAATATTATCTCTTATATTAATTTGATCCTTAAGAAAAATGTAGCTAGGAATTGATGAAATAATTTCATCCAAAGATTGATTAGCGGAAGCCAGCAACGATAAGACCATAGCTATGGCAACCAAAGAATCTCTACCTAAGTGTACTCGCTTAGCAATAACTCCTCCATTCCCTTCGCCCCCAATTTCAATTTCTAATTCTTTCATTTTGGATACTACATGTGCTTCGCCAATTTTAGTTCTTATCGATTTTTCTCCAAAACTATCAATCATCATTGATGTTGAAAGATTGGTAACTATAGGGGTTTTCTTATAATTCAAATAGTTTTTATAAGCTAAAACTAAAGTGTATTCTTCTCCAATAGCGCGACCACTATTTGACACAATGGATAGTCTATCTCCATCAGGATCTGTAGCAAACCCAATATCTGCATTCGTCTCAAGTACTTTTTCTTCTAAGTGTTTAAGATTTTTCGCTAATGGTTCTGGAATGCGCTTAAATTCTCCATCTCCTTTACAATTTATTTTTATCACTTCACAACCCAATTTTTTACAAAGCTGAGGAAGAATTTTTGATCCTGCGCCATTAACCGCATCAATAACAACTTTAAATTTTTTTGACTGGATAGCATGAAGGTTAACATAATCTAATTTTAGAACTGTATTAATGTGCTCTAAATCTGCTGATTTGTATTCTTGAACTTTGCCAGATTTAACTAAATCTATTGAAGTGTAATCCTGGTCTGATAATAAAAATAAATTCTCACACTGCTGGGGAGATAAAAAAGTTCCATCTGGTTGTAAAAATTTAATGCCATTGTATTCAGAGGGATTATGGCTCGCAGTAATGATAATTCCACCATCATATTTTTTATTCTCAGCGATAATTTGAACGGTTGGAGTGGTAGCAAGACCACAATTATCAACATTTACTCCACGTTTTACTAGTGAATCAATCGCCCAATTAACCATATCATCCCCCGAAGGTCTTCCATCTTTCCCAATCACACAATTTTTTATTTTTTGAGAAAAAACGAATGCAGAAATATATTTATCTATAATTTCAGGAGAAAAATCATTTTCAGCTATTCCTCTAATACCAGAAGCACTTCTAATTAACATAGTCAAAGATTAGAGCTTTTTTTTGAGAATTGAAAGTTGAGAAGAGATTTATTGACTGCTATATTTAGCCAGACGAACTGCTCTGCGAATGGTTTGTTTTTTAGCAATCCTTTTAGTCACACTTGGCTTTTCGTAAAAAGCTTTTCTTTTTACATCTTTTAAAACACCTGATCTTTCCCATTTCTTCTTAAAACGTCTTAGGGCTTTTTCAAGTGATTCATTATCTTTTATATTTACTTGTATCATCGTGCGCAAACTTAGTGAAAAAAACTTAAAATGCAAATTAATCTGATTATAATATTTTTGATAAAAAAATAAACTCTTCCACCGAAAGATCTTCAGGTCTTTTTGTGAAATCAAATTCTTGAGAATTCTTCTCATTTAATAATGTGGATAAAGAATTTCGTAACATTTTTCTTCTTTGATTAAATGCTAATCGCGCTATTTGACTATATTTTTTTAAATCTAAATTTAAAGGAACTTCCTTTTGCTTAATCTCGATAAATGAAGAATTCACTTTTGGTCTCGGATGAAAAACGTTTGGAGAGATATTAAAACATCTTTTTATATTAAAATGTAAATTAGTCATTACAGTTATTCTGCTATATGATTTCGTTTTAGGTTTTGCGATTAATCTATCGGCATATTCTTTTTGAACCATTAGATATGAATTCTTCCAATGAACTTTATGATCAATAAGCCAAAAAATAATTGGAGATGTAATATTATAAGGGATATTCCCAATAACAACTAGCTGCCCATTGGATGTTAATTCATCAGGATTGGTAGTTAAAATATCCTGATTAAGAATCTTAATGTCATTGAAAAGTTTGTTCTCTTTAAGTGAAGAGAATAATCCTGGGTCAATTTCAACCAATGTGAGATTTTTAGTTTTTTGAATAATCTTCTCTGTTAGCGCGCCTTGGCCAGGGCCAATTTCAAGGACTACGTCATTTTTGCTTAAAGAACAGGTATTGCAGATTTTTTCTAATAGATTTTGGTCAACTAAAAAATTTTGTCCCCATTTTTTCTTTGCATAAATCATGGAAGATTGAAAAAGATTTTGGCATTTCTTGTAGTATGTTTTTCAATTTCATCCAAAGTTACTCCGTGAAGTTCCGCAGCTTTTTCGGCAATGATTTTGAGATATTTAGGTTCATTCTTTTCTCCTCTATATGGATGTGGAGCTAAAAATGGACAATCTGTTTCTAAAACAAATTGATCTAAGGTTAACGACATTAAAGAATCGTGATTAGTAGCATTTTTAAATGTAATATTTCCTGAAAAAGAAATTAATATTCCTAAGTCGATTAATTTTTTTGCAAAAGTTAAATTACTAGAAAAACAATGCGCTAAAGCTTTATGAAAAGAGTTATTTTTTAAAATCTCATATATTTCGCTATCCGCATCTCGATTATGAAATACAATTGGTAATCTTAAATCATAAGCTAATTCCATTTGATCTATCATGACTTTATTTTGAATTTTTTTTGGTGATAAATTTCTGAAATGATCAATACCTATTTCACCAATCGCAACGACTTTTTTTGAAGATTTTGCCAGTTGAGATAGTTCTTGAAGATAATTTAATGGAACCTCGTTGGAATCATGTGGATGAACACCTACTGTCGCATAGATGTTATCATAATTTTCAGCTATTTTAATACATTCTTCAGAACTTTTTAAATCGGTTCCAATACAAATCATTTGCAAAACTCTATTATTTTTTGCCTGCGATATGACATTCTCTATCCTTTCCTTCATAGAATCATAATAAAGATGTGTATGTGTATCGATTAGCATCAGTCAACAATTCTTGGGAAAACGACGACTTGCTCACGTATTAATGTATCTGGCTGTAAACTACCCCACTCTAAACCCAAATCTTCAGAAGATAAAATCTGGAGAATTTCATTACATTTTCTGGGCATAACTGGCTCAAGAATTTTGGTGGAAACTCTAATTGCTTCTATGCTATGATATAATGTATCTCCAGCAAGTTCTAAATCGGACTTAGCTTGCTTCCATGGCGCATTTTCTTCTAAAAAAATATTAATAGATTGAATAAAATCGGATACTTCTTTTAAAAGAGTGTGGATTTCAAAATTTTCTATTCTTTTTTCTAAAAGTATATTTAAATACTTTTCTTTTAAAACACTATCCTTGTTGACAAATTTTGGAATTCTGGAATCATAGAATTTAGAAATTAATTTAGTCACTCTACTCACTAAATTTCCTAAATCATTGGCTAAATCAGAGTTATATCTCTTGATAAATAATTCTTCTGAAAAATTGGCATCCTGGCCCAAAACCATTTCTCGCATTAAAAAATAACGTACTGAATCTGGTCCGTATTTATCTATTAAGGAAAGCGGATTTATTACGTTCCCTAGAGACTTACTCATTTTTTCTTGATCAGTTAACCACCAACCATGGGCAAAAATTGAACGTGGAAGGGGCAACCCTAATGACATAAGCATTGTAGGCCAGTATACCGCATGAGTTGTTAATATATCTTTTCCAATTAAATGAAAATCAGCTGGCCAATATTGGTTAAAAAAATCCTCTTCTTTTGAAAATTTTATTGCAGAGATATAATTAATTAAAGCATCAAACCAAACATATGTCACATATTCTGTATCAAATGGAATTTCAATCCCCCAATTTAATCTTGACTTAGGTCTCGAAATGCAAAGATCATTAAGCTCTTGGTTTTCTAAAAACCCCAACACTTCGTTTTTTCTGGTTACGGGTAAAATTTTTAAGTCATCACTTTTAATAGCTTTAATCAATTTTTGTTGATATTTACTCATTTTAAAGAAGTAATTCTTTTCTTTAATTTTTTTAACTTCTCTAAAATTTCCACTTTCAAACTCTTTTTCAGTAATAAATCTTTCTTCAGAAACAGAGTATAAACCTTCGTATTCATCGAAGTATATATCCCCACTTTCATAAACTTTTTTCAGAAAAAGTTGAACAACTTCTTTGTGTCGACTTTCAGTAGTTCTTATAAAATCAGTATATTGAATTCCTAATTTTTCCCAAAGCTTGATAAACTCTGGAGCCATCTTATCGCAATGTTCTTGGGGTGAAATTTTCTTTAAATCTGCTGATTGCTGAACTTTAAGACCATGCTCATCCAACCCTGTTAAAAAAAATGAATTGTTTCCTATTAGTTTATTATAGCGATGCACAACATCCGCTAAGACTGTGGTATAGGCATGACCTATGTGAGGTTTATCATTAACGTAATAAATCGGGGTGGTTATATAAAAATCTTTCATTTTAAGTCAATTTGTTAAGCTGAATTATTAAATTCAATACGACTATTTTAACTGATAAATTTGAATTTAATTCTTCTTTAAATTTTTCTAAATGTTTAATTATTTCTAAATATTGATTTTTGGAAAATATCTTATTCAATTTTAGTTCTAACTTTTGAAAATTATCAAAGCTCAACTTATTATCTAAATATTTTGATTTTTCCAGGTAAACAAACCAAGAAATGATCAAGTTAATTTCATAAATAATTTTTCCTATTTCTAAATCATTGCGAGAAGTCATTTTGACATAAAATTCTGTTAGATATGGTTCGTTATATTGAAATAATTGGTAAAATGAATCGATTAATTCCATGTAATCTTGACTACTCAAACTTTCTAATAATGAGATATTATTTTGATTGTTTTGAGCTAATAGTGAAACTTCTTCTGTGGAAAAAGAAGAATGTTTTAATTGAATGAAAGAATCTCTTAAATGAGATGATGGAACTTTAACCTTAATACACCTTGACACAATTGTGGCAGGCACTTGTTGAATATTGTTACAAATCAAAATGAAAGTGGTTTTCGCAGGTGGTTCTTCCAAAATTTTTAATAAAGCATTGGCCGATTCTTTAGATCCTGATGATAATAATTCAGCATTATAAATAAAAACTACTTTTCTAGATTCTGATTTAAAATAAATCTGCTGCTTCAGATTTCTAATAGATTCCAAAGGAAAACTATTACTTAATTCATTCTGAATAGGCTGATTTAATAGTTTGGCATTAACAAGCTGTTTCCAAAGATTAAAATTTTCTTCATTATTTATTTTACCACTAAAAAGCTTTTTATAGAATTCTGAAGATAGGGGCAACAGAAAAAAAATATTTGGGCTATTGATAAAATTAAATCTATTGATTCCAGATAACTTTTCTGCAAAATCTAGCGCTAAAAGGTTTTTGCCAGTTCCCTCTGATCCATATAAAAGATAGGCTGACGCAATTTTTTTTGATTGAATCGTTTCCTGAAAGAAATCAGTTATTTTGGGTTGAAATTCTTCAATTTTTATCATTGAGCCATGTGATTGGATTAAGTTTCTTATTTTGCCCCCATACTTCAAAATGAAAATTTTTATTTAAACTAACATATCCAATTATTTCTCCAGCGGAGACTGAACTATTTTCATTAACATTTAAATTTTGAAGATGAGTATACACTGTATAAAAATCATTGTTATGATCAATAATTACTGTAGTTCCATACCCTGATATAAAAGTTATCACTGTAACAACTCCATCGAAAACGGCTTTCACTCCCTCAGATGGCCCAGTTTCAATATCAACTCCTGGATTATCAATTGTGGTCTTTAATTGAGGATTCCATTGAGGACCAAATCCTTTAACAACTCTACCATCAACTGGCCATGAAAGTTTTCCTTTATTTTTGAGAAAACTTCCTTCTATTTTTTGATATTGCACTAACTGTTGCTCTTCATATTGTTTCTTTTCTGCAATAATCTTTAATCTCAAGTTTTCAAGTTCGTTTATTTGCTTCTTCTGATTCCTAATTCGATTTTGTATCTCTTGCTTATTCTTTTCAATGTTTCTTAAAATTTTTCTCTGTTTTTCTCTGAGCTTAGCAAGATTTTGAATTTCTTTTTCTCGATCTATTTTATCAGCTTTAGTCTTTGAAAGTGTTGAAGAAATTTCATTTTCTTTAGTGAAATTATATTGTTGTGTGATTGTGAGTTGATTCAAGTTTTCTTTATTTATTTCTGATAGAACTGAAAAATATTTGATACGATAAAACATTTGATTAATTGAATTGGCAGAAAATAGATAATCATTCAGGGTGCGATCATTTTTATAAAGATGAATAGATTGTTTTGCATAATCATTTTTTATTTTTTCTATTTTCAAATTATTTCTCTGAACAGCTTGATTCAAGTTAGTAAGTTGTTTTTCATAAAGAATAATTTTTTTATCATATGCTTTGATTAATGAAACAGAATTATTAATTGATTTTTGCAGAGAAACTAAACGATCTTCTTCCTTGACAGATTTAGTTTCTAAAGATTTTAATTCCGAATTATTTTTAAGAAGTTCTTTTTTTAAAATTGCAATTTGATTTTCAGCGGTCAATATTTCTTTATCATAGTTTCCCTGCTGGGAAAAAAGAAGCGCAGTTAAGACTATAAACGATATAATTTTCTTTGTAATCATGTTTGAAAAAATAAGACTAAATTAATAAATGATTTATCAAAAATTACAAAAACTATTACTCAGTTTAACTTTTTTATCATCATTAGTGTTTACCCAGGGTATTGCATTTAACCAAGATTGTGGAAATGATTTATCATCTTTGAACCAACTTCTAATAGAGGCCAAAAATATTTCAATATCTATAGAAAGTTTTGAGGAATTAAAAGATCTAGATATTGCATTACACCCAATAATAATTCTTTGTAATAATAGATATTTAAAATTTTCCGATGAAGACTTTACCCGCCTTCAAAACCGTCTAATGAATAATGGGCTTTTAATTGTATATAATATTGAATCAGAGTATACATTTTTAAATTTTATTTCTAAAATTTTTCCTAATCAAACAGTTACGAATCAATTATTTTCTAAGAATTGGCTGAAAGCTGATTTGCCTCCAAAGGAAAAAAATATCTTATCAATAACACTGAATGAAAAAATTGTTCTTGTGGGAATTCAAAAGTTTAGTTCTGAAAAAAATGACCAGCTAAAAGTAATCGGAAATTTTATTTTTGATTATTTACTTCTTTAGTTTTTTCTGCTAAAAAGACTCTGTTTCTAAGTTCAGATGTACTATACCCATGATCTCTAGAATTAAAAACGCATTTGATTGGTAAATCGTAACCTGTAAAACTGGTTCCTTTATGATCTGCTCCCAAGATACGCACATCTGGATTGACGTCTTGTAAAACTTGGATCAAATCGGATTCAGTGTCATAAGGAATAACCTGATCAACATATTTTATTGATCCAACAATCCCAATTCTTTCTTCATGAGATTGAATAGGAGTATTTTTTTCTGGACGATCAATAGAAGGATCTGATTGAACTCCAACTATTAAAAAATCACAATACTCTTTACACTCTTTGAACATTAAAACATGTCCATAGTGACAAAGATCAAAGGACCCAAAAGTGATTCCCACAATTTTATTTTTTTTGTTCATTTTTGACTTCATCCCAAATTTTTAACAACTTTTCTAAGCTATTATTTTGCTCATTTTTTATTTTTTGTTCAAGACTTGAAAATCTATTATAAAATTTATGGTTAGATTTGATTAATGCTATTTCAGCAGAAAGATTTTTAAACCTCGCTAGATTTACAATTGCTATCAAAAGATCTCCAATCTCTTCTTCAATATTAATGATATCATTATTTTTGATGGCATTTTTTAA
>JAFMFP010000007.1 GCA_017856055.1 Fidelibacterota bacterium
GAAGAAAAACAAGTTATTAAAAACTATCTACCAAAAGATGAAAATCTTCAAAAACTACCTCTTTATAAAATTATCACAGATGACGAATTATTCGCCACAAGAGGTATTCCAACGACATTTATTATTAATAAAGATGGAGAAATTGTTGTCAAGGATGTTGGTTCTGCTTTATGGAATGATTCATCTGTCGAAGATTATCTAAACTCAATTTTATAAAATTGAAAAATCATATTGAAATAAATAATCATGGACATTTCCCTTATCTTGGACATGGTATCAATTTTCATGAAGAACTGTTTGGGCTAAAATTTGACGCTCTCCTAGTACAAAAAACTTCAGATTTTATCTGGAGTAGTGATTCTACTTTACCAAAATTTACATGCAAACCACTCCCAGGAAAATTTTCTGAAATTTCTGAACTAGCTCAAAATATGACAGTTAATCTTAATGGTAAAAAAGGACTAATTGGAAAATTTGAATTATTTAAGGAAGTAGAACGTTTAGATCCTTCCTTAATGGATGGGTTTATAGAAATTGTTAAAAATCATATAATAGATCCTAGCAAACAATCTTCAAACTTAATTGCTGATTTTCGATGCTGGTCATCCTGGCTAGCTAACGGTATCAAAATCGAACCAATCTTTAATGGTGAAAAAAGAGCAAACTCGTTTATTCCATGGCCTTTGGCTGGAATTTTACTTTTAAGCTCTAAAATTTTAGGACAACAACCAGAGTTTGAATATGCTGCAGATTATGTATTACGATCTGGAATTTTACCTGAAGGAGATGTCAATACACTATCCAACTCCAAGCAGAGAATAGACTATATTAGGTCAATTAAACCTATTGTAGCATTTCATGATTTTGACAGCAATGAACAGGGTTTTAGGATGACTCATTTAGCTATGGAAGAAACTTCAAGAAAGCTTTTAAGTAATGCAAATAAAGCAATTATTAAAGATCAGTTTACAACGGATTTGTTAAAACAAATGCAAGAAGCTTTATGTCAATCTAATCAACTTTTTAATTGCATGTGGGATGTTAGTAATCCAGAGCTTTACAACAAAGAAGTTCGAATCTTTATCCAAGGCCTTAATGGAAATCAAGGTTCAATTTATGATGAAAATGGACTTTTTTTTGAAAATTGTGGTAACGATTCAAGCGCTACATACAATTCAAAAGGATTATTTATTTCTAATCTTCATGGACAAACTGGAGCTAATAGCTCTTATTATCCTTTAGCTGATGAAATAACTGGAATTGGTAATCATACTAAAGCGTATATATACGATGAAAAAATTGATCCTATTATAATTGAGAAAATTCTGCTTTCTGGATATGTCAAAAATAGTGATTTACCTGAACATTTTAAGATTGATTCATTATCAAAATTATTAAAATCTTTTCGAGTAGGATATAGACCTCCCTCTCATCATAAGCTAATTGTTAACATTCGGAATCAAATTCAAAACTCTTCATTCGAGAAACAAATACAATCTGATAATGAGAAGAAAAAAGCTCTAGCAAATTGCATCAGATGGATTATTCAACATAGAATTGATCATTATAGCATGGTCGTTAGCTATATTCTTAAATCTCCAGATCCCTACTCAACTCAAACTAAAAATAGAGGTACCGGTGGATCGCCAACTCCTTCTTTCTTACCAAGTATTTTTATACAAACAATTGAAAGATTAAATGATCTTGTTGAGAACAATGACGAGCAATGGGTAAAAGATATTCTGTCTATCACTGATAATCATCAAGAATCAATGAATAGTTTCATTGAAATAGCCAAAAAATCTTCAAGAAAAGAAAGACTTAGCTAATCTCTTTAAACTATTTCAAATATTGAAAAAAGAAATCGGCCATCTTTTTATATAGATGTCTACTATTTTTAGATCTTTGCGCTTCGAATTCGGTAGCTAAAAAGTTATTATTACCCATGCCATGATCAGCATTTGAGTAAATAAACATTTCCATATGCTTTCCATGCTCTGCATAAGCCTTGGCAAGCTTAATTGAATGTTGATGATGGACGTTATCATCAGCATTTCCATGAATTTGAAGTAGATATCCTTTGGCTTTATCGACATGAGTTAAGACTGAAGCATTTTTGTAACCCTCAGGATTTTCATCAACCAATCCCATATACCTCTCAGTCCAAATAGTGTCATAAAGTAATGGATCTACATTCGGAGCCACTGAAACTCCAGCTTTAAAATAATCGCTAGCTAAAGTCATACACATATTGGTTAAATAACCACCTCCACTCCAGCCCCATACACCAATATTATCTCCATCAACGTATGTTAAACTTTTAAGGTATTTTGCAGCTGCAATATGATCTTCAACTAAATATTTCCCATAATCTCCATAAGCGTAATCTTTAAAAGCTTTACCTCTACCTCCAGTACCTCTATTATCAAATGAAAAGATAATAAATCCATTTTCAGCAAAATATTGATGGAAAGTATGTCTACCAGCTCCCCAGCTATTTTGGACTATTTGAGAGCCTGGTCCACCATAATTATGTAGGATGACTGGGTATTGCTTAGCAGGATCAAAATCATGAGGTAGGGTAATTAAACCATTTAATCTTATCCCGTCATCAGTAAAAATATCAACAACATTTGGATAAGTAAACCCATACTCTTCATAGATAGATCTAGAATTTTCTACCAGTGTTCTTTTAAGGCTACCAGTATTCGATTTAACTTTAATCTGAGTTGGAAGTTCTAAATTTGAATAGTAATCGATAAAATAATTTAAGGTTGGAGAAAAAGAACCATAATGAGAACCATCTTCTTTAGATAATCTCTTTAATCTAGTACCATTAAAACGAACAGAATAAATATGATTTTCAATCTCAGATTCTTTTTTGGCATTGAAATAAATAACTTCGTTTTCCTCATCAATTCCATAAATACCATTAACTTCCCAATCTCCTCTTGTTATTTGATTGATGAATCTTCCATCAGGACGACTTCTGTAGATATGCTTATATCCATCTCTTTCAGAGGTCCAAATAATATCCCCATTAGAAAGAATGTCAATATTAAAAACTCCAGACATTCCAAAGAAATCAAAAGCATCAATCCAAGTATCGTTTTTATCATTTAAAATCAAGTTGAAGCTATCAGTGGAAAGATCATAGGAAAAAAGCTTCCAATCATTTTGTTTTCTATTCAATGTAGTATAGAAAAGATTATCAGTGTCTTTTTGCCAAAAAATTCTTGGAAAATAATACCCATCTTCTGGAGTGATTATGGGGGAAATTTCTCCAGAATTAATATCAATTAGCTTTAAAGAAATAGTTGGATTATCTTCTCCAGACTTTGGGTAGTAAATATACTTGACAGTAGGATACTTTGTTTCAAAATCAACCAAAGGATATTTTTTAACTAAAGATTGGTCTTCTTGAGCAAATGCAATGAAATTGCTTGTTGGGCTCCATTTGTAAGAATCGTAACTACCAAATTCTTCTTCATAAACCCAACCATGATGTCCATTGAGAAGTGTATCACTTCCATCAAAAGTTAATTGAGACTCCTCATCGTTTTGTAAAGAGTAAACATATAGGTTATTATCGTTTCTAACATAAGAAATATACTCAGAGTTTGGAGAAAACTTAACATTTCTCAAGCTGTCAGGATTTGAAGAAACTGAGGTCAAATTCTGGGAACTGATATCATAAACATGATAGGTTCCATAAGATGAATGTCTCCATAATTTTCTATTATTAGTCTTAAGTAATAGTTTGGTTTGATCAGCATTGAAAGAGTAAGAAAAGTTCTCAATTAGATCATTTGAAATACTAAAAACTTCAGAAGTGTCTCCATTTGCAACATCATATTTTAAAATGTTTGTTCCTAGGGAGTCTTTCTTGGAAAAATAGTAAGCATCCTCATCGTTTACCCATTGATAGCTTCCGATAGATTTACTTCTAAAAGTTCCATCTAATACTGACTCTAATGTTATTTCATTTTGGGCATTTATAGTGGTAAAAAGCCCTAGAATTCCGTAAATAAATATATTTTTTTTCATAGCAGAGATATAATAGATATTAATTATTTAAAAATCATCAATTAGTTTAGCTTTGCTTTCCTTTTGTTCATGTTATAAATTCTTCCCCAATGGGTATTATAACAAATATGCGCAGTCAAATGAAAGTAGTCATGTGGACTATTTTGATTCTATTTATTGCTAGTATGGCTGTTGGTGGCCTTGTTGGAGGAGCAAGTATTAGTGAAATTTTTGGGCAACGATCTCCAAACCAAATAGGCTCATTAAATGATAAACCAATCTATCTTGAGGATTTTAATCAATTAGTTTCAGATGAAATTTTGAGACTTCAAGGAGATTCTGGTCAAAATATTTCTGATGCTGATAGAGAATATGTTAGAGCTATCGTTTGGGAAAGATTAATTCAAGACCTAATTATTCAAGACGAAATCGAAAAAAGGAATATTTTGATTTCTGATAATGAAGTTTTATTTCAATTGAAAAACAATCCTCCTCCCTTCCTCCAATCTAATCCAGGATTTCAATCAAATGGGAGATTTGATATTGAAAAATATATGGGAGCTATTATAACTCCTGAGAACGTTGATTGGAGACCAGTTGAACAATTTATGCAGTCTGTATATTTACCAAATTATAAACTTCAACAATATGTAGTAAATGGAGCATCTATATCGAATAAAGATATTAGAGAAAGCTATAAAAAGAGATTTGTCAATTACACGTTAGAAATTCTCCATATAACAGATAAATCATTACCTGAAGATATAGACATATCCAATGATTTAATTTTAGATAAATATAATCTAGAAATTGATAAGTTTAAAAAGCCTGAAATAAGAAATTTGAAATATGTTTCATGGCCCATTGTCTCTAGTGAATTGGATTCATCTCGAGTTCTTTCTGATGCAGAGAAACTTTTAACTAGAGCGAAAAATGGCGAGGATTTTTCTATTCTAGCAAATAATTATACTGAAGATCCTAGTAACTTTTCTGACCCAAATAATCTTAAAGGTGGAAGTTTAGGATGGTTTGGAAGAGGTGTTATGATTTCAGAATTTGAGGAAGCAGTTTTTAATGGAAATAAAGGGGATATTGTTGGCCCAATACTTACTCAATTTGGATACCATATTATTAAAATAAATGATAAAAAAGTCACAGAAGATGGAGACGAACAAGTGGATGCATCTCATATACTATTAAGAATTGTTCCTTCTAGAGATACTGAAGATTTATTAAAAAACAATGCTGAAGTATTTTCTTTCGATTCAAGAGAATTCGGTTTTTTTGCTATGGCTGACTCATTAAAACTCTCTATTTCAGATGCTAGCCCTGTTCAAAAAGAGTCTATTTTTATTGACAAACTTGGAGTAGCTAGACAAGCCGTTAGTTTTGCTTTTAATAATCCTGTAGGAACAGTATCTGATGTCTATCAAAATGATAACTTTTATATGGTTTTTTATTTAGAATCTATCGACAAACCTTCAACAATTTCTTTTGAAGAACTTGAAGATAGCTTGAAAAATGAACTTTTAGTTCAGAAAAAAAGAGAGTTATTGAATGAATTATCAAAATCAATTTCTTCAGAAGTAATGGACTTTAAACAACTAAAAAATCAAAATGATACTTTCGAATACATTGAAGAAGATTCTGGAACGCTTATTGGAAGTTTTGAATCCATTGGAAAAAGTAACTATTTAGTTGGAGCAATTTCAAATGCCAAGGAAGGTGATTTGGTAGGGCCAATTAGAACCATTAGAGGGAATGCTTTTGTCAAAGTAAAATCTATTGGTGAAATTAACGAAGCGGATTTTGAAGAAAAGAAAGATTCAATCAAATTTAGCCTTCTAATTGATCGTCAAAATTATTTATGGGGTCATTGGCTACAAGCATTAAGAGACAATTCAGATCTTAAAGATTATAGATTCGATTTTTATTAAGATTCGTTAAAAATTCCTAAACCACTATATCTCTCTACTCTGGAATTTAGAAAATCAAAATTTAGATCATGTTTTTCCTTCCATAAGCTAAATTCTTCAAGAATAGATTTCTTAAGAATTTTTGAAGTTTCTTCAAAATTTCTATGAGCACATCCAACTGGTTCAAAAATTATTTTATCACATATATTTAACTCAACAAGATCTTTCGGAGTGAGCTTCAATGCATCAGCTGCTTCTGGAGCTTTTTGAGAATCTTTCCAAAGTATTGAGGCACACCCTTCTGGACTGATTACAGAAAACCAAGTATGTTCAAGCATTAACATCTTATCGCAAAGACCTATTCCAAGCGCTCCTCCACTAGCTCCTTCTCCAATTACAACCGATAAAATTGGAGTGTTAATTGATGCCATCTCAAATAAATTCTTTGCTATTGCATATCCTTGTCCTCTTTCTTCCGCAGCTATTCCAGGATCTGCACCTGGAGTATCAATTAAAGTAAGAATTGGAAGTTTAAATTTTTCTGCAAGCTTCATAACTCTAAGAGCTTTCCTATAACCTTCGGGTTTCATCATTCCAAAATTTCTAAAAATATTATCTTTTGTATTTCTTCCCTTTTGTTGGCCAATAATGGCAAGTTTTAAGCCATCAATACTTCCTATTCCTGCAACCACCGCATGATCATCCGCAAAAGCTTTATCACCATGTAATTCAATGAAATCATTGGACCAATCATTAATATAGTCTAAAGTATACGGCCTATTGGGATGCCTAGCTAACTGAACGGTTTCCCATGGAGAAAGATCCGAAAAAACTGATTTTTCTATTTCATTTTTTTTGATTATTAAATCATTATTATTTTCTACTTCTGGCTGTGTGGAATTAAAAGTCTCAATTTCAAAATCAATCTCTCTTAAAGGCTTTTCAAATGGTAAGTAATATTTCTTCATTTTTTTGTTCCTAAAATTCTCCAAATCCCAAACAACCATACTTTAAAAATAGTTTCTAAAACTATTTTTTTACTCATTTTAGATTCTCCAACAGTTCTATCTGTAAAAACGATGGGATGTTCTACCAATTTACAATTCTTTTGATAAGTTCTGAAAGCAGTTTCAATTTGAAAGCAATAGCCTTGAGATAAACACTCTTGAATATTTATTTTTTTTAAAGTCTCTGCTCTCCATGCTCGATATCCTGCAGTTAAATCTGAAATTGGAACTCCAGTAATCACTCTTGCATAAAAATTGGCAAAATAGCTTAAATAAAGCCGTCTAATTGGCCAATTAATTACACGAAGACCTCCATTATATCTGCTCCCAATCACCAAGTCATTTTCATCTAAAAGATTAAACATTGAAGGAATTTCCTTTGGGTCGTGAGAAAAATCAGAATCCATTTGGATGATTTGTTGATAGTTTCTTGCAATAGCCCATTCGAATCCAAAAATATATGCTGTTCCAAGTCCCATTTTTTTATTCCTTACTTCGAGGAATAAATTCTCCTTAGCAAATTCTTTAACTAATTGAGAAGTCTTATCAGGAGAATTGTCATCTATAACTAAGATATCAATAGATTTATCAACTTCATCAATAGCTGATAGGACTGAAATAATATTCTTAGATTCATTATAAGTAGGTAGTATGACTAATCTTTTCATGGATTACTCTTAAACGTTTTAGCAATTAATTCCATTTGCTTTAAATAAAAAACTTTTTTTCCTCCTGGGTTAAAAACTAAATAGGTAATAAAAAAGGTCCTATTTGTCTCTTGGTCAAAAAAAACAAAGCTGGAAAATGGACCACCTTTAGCTTCTTCAATAGATTCCCATAAACCATCTATTTTGTACCCATAATCCTCATTATAATTTTGCCATTCAGTAAAAATATAATCCTGATTAAATTGAATATTTTTAAAGTTCTTAATCGGTAATTCAAGGGTAAGATTTCTAATTTCTTTTTCTGAAAAAAATTGTCCATCAACCCAGTGAACTGCTATCCATCTAAATGGCATTTCTTGCCCCATCCAAAAAAAATTATTTTTGGCATCATCCTTTATGATTTCCCAGCCCCAAGGAATATTGATTGTCCAATTATACTTTTCTTTTAATTCACCTTCAATAATCTCTTGTCTTTTAGATTGAAGAATAAATTGACTTTGTTTGTTGATAAAATTTTGATCAAATTGTTCTTTGATGAATTCAGCATTTTTATCTGCAAAATTTTGTAATTCATTAATTTCTTTAGAACCAATGATCATAAAAACTTGATTCATTGCAAATTGATTTTTGCTAATTATTATCTGATCTTTCTCAATCAATTGATTGTATTTTTTTTCACCTAAAAGCTCTTTTGTTAATTTGCTTCCAGGATTTAACTCGTAATCTCCTAAACTGGCTATTATTAAATTAGTTTGATTTTTCAGAGCACTAAAATCTTCAGGATTAGCAAAAATTATTCTATAAAAGGATTCAGGTGAAGGAGTTAGAATATTTTCCTGAAAAATTTGGTTTAATATTAAGCTTACTTTTTCTCTGTCTTCTTTAGCGGAAAGAACAACAATTTCATCGCTCCCTCCAATTGCTTCTCTTTTGTAATCACAGTTGAAAACAAATAAAACAGAAAAAAATAACAAAAAAACTTTAATTCTTTTTCTTTGATTTTTCATAATTAAAAATAATAAATAAACCCATTATCAAAACTACAATCATAGGTTGCCAAGTTAAAAATGGGTATCGTTTAATATTATCAATTCTTGTCGAATTTGGCTTTTCAGTTTCTTGGGCGTTAAATGCAATGTTTGAAGCATATTCAATAGAAGTTTGCCCATGAGGGTTATAGTATCTCAAGCTTAAGTCTATGCTTTCATTTTGAGAAAAATCTAATATTTCTGTTTGAAAAAAAGTTAAACCATTTTGGTCTCGAACTCTTTCTTCAATTTCATTTTGATTGACAACAAATGATATATTTTCAGATCCAAAAGGAATTTGTAAGCTCAAAACAATACTGTCATAACTCTTATTAGATGAAAATCTATAAGAAAATATTCTTTCTGATGGAATTTTTTCAAATTGGTCTAAGAAGGCATAAATTGTATGCAATCCCTTTTCTTCTTTTGAAAAAATTGTATTTTCAGCTATTGGCACAATTTCTTCTTTTTGAAAATTGGAATCAGAAATGGTATATAAGACTGAATCAACATTTGATGGAACGTTTAATTCTAAAATCTCTCCACTCGAAAAAAATTTATATTCAATAGATATACCTTGATAGGAAAATTCTGGGTAAATGGTTAATGACAATGAATTAGTTGAAGACTGTGAAAAAATTAGACTTTGAAAAACAGTAAAAAATAGAATAATAGATCTCATGGGAAGAAGTTAACTGAAAAATACCAAAATATCATAAAGAGAATGAGTAACTGATGCCATTGCAAATCCACGAAATTGATAAATCAAGGATAAATAAATTCCACCTATAAACCTTAATGTGAAAGCATCTTGGGAAAATGTATCAATACCTACAAAATGAAAGAGTGAAAAAATAATTGAACTTAAAAATATGGGTGTCCAAAAAAATTTGGACGAATTAGAAAAAATAAACCTCAGAATTTTTGTAAAAAAAGTTATTAAAATTACTCTAAAAAATAGCTCCTCATAAATCCCTGCTCCAATTATTAACGTTAAATCGAAATATGATATCGACCTTATTTGAATAAAAAGAGGGATATTTTTTATGATAACAAACAATAGGATACTATATAATATTGATTCTATAAGAAAAAATAGAAAATAACTGAATCGTAGTTTCAAAGATTTGAAATCTTTTTGATGTTTCCAGGAAAAAAATAAAGCAAAAAACAGCAACAATAAGGAAAGAGTATAAAAAATATTAACTCCAAAAAAAGAAAGGATATCCTCAATTATAACATCGGCACCATTTTTTAAAGTTGATACTTCTGTTTTATGTGCAAAAAAAATCCCGAGTTCATATAAAACAAAAAGTGGAATAGTAATTATTAAAGAAAAGAAAGGTGATTTTGAAATTTTAAAATAATCAGTCACTTAAATTTTTAATACAGCTAGCAGAGCCTCTTGAGGAACCTCTACTTTACCGATCATTCTCATTCTTTTTTTACCTTTTTTCTGTTTTTGAAGAAGCTTGTTTTTTCTTGTAACATCTCCCCCATACAGTTTCTCCGTCACATTTTTACGAAATGGCTGAATATTGGTACGAGCAATCACTCTACTGCCAATTGATGCTTGAATAGGAATTTGAATTTGATGTCTAGGAATAAGTTCTTTTAATTTCTGACAAAGAGCTAATCCTCGGTGATAAGAATCTTCTTTTGCGCAAATCATCGACAATGCATCTACTGGTTCTTTATTAATCAGAATATCTAGCTTATCAAGCTTAGCTATTCGATATTCCTTGAATGTATAATCAAATGAAGCATATCCTTTAGAACATGATTTCATTCTATCATAAAAATCAAAAAGTATCTCTCCAAGAGGAAGATCATAGATTAATTGAACTTTAGTAGAAGATAGATAGGATGTAGATTTATATTGACCTCTCTTATCTTGACATAACTTCATTACATTGCCAATATATTCCACTGGGGTAAGAATTTCTGCCCTTACAATTGGCTCCATTAGACTTTCTAAAAATTTTGGTTCAGGTAATAATGCAGGTCTTTGAACTTCAACTTGAGATCCATCTTTAAGATTAGCTAAATACTTAACATTCGGAGGAGTTGTTACGATTGATAAACCAAACTCTCTATCTAATCTTTCCTGAATAATTTCCATATGAAGCAACCCTAAAAACCCACATCTATAACCGAAACCCAGTGCATCACTTACTTCAGGTTCAAAAAGTAAAGAAGCATCATTTAATTTGAGTTTCTCTAAGGCGGTTCTTAAATCATCATAATCCTCTGCGTCAGATGGAAATAAACCCGAAAATACCATTGGTTTTATTTTTTGAAATCCAGGCAACGGTTCATTACAAGGTTTCTGAAAATTAGTAATAGTATCACCAGATAACACATGTTCAATATCACGGATGTTGGCAATGACATATCCAACTTCTCCAACAGAAAGGGAATCTGACTTTTTTCTTTCAATAACAAAATGACCTACCTCATCAACATCATAAATAGTTCCATGGGAAAAAAATTTAATTTTATCACCTCTTTTAATTTCCCCCTCATATACTCTAACATATGCAACTACTCCTCGGAAACGATCAAAAATTGAATCAAAAATTAAAGCTTTAAATTCATCTGAATCTGGAAGATTAGGAGTAGGAATACGATCAATTATTGCATCCAATACATTTTCAATTCCTAATCCTGTTTTTGCACTAACGTGTAATATTTCTTCCTTCCTACATCCTATTAAATCGATAATTTGCTCTGAAACATTCTCAACATCAGCATTGGGTAAATCGACTTTGTTAATCACTGGAATGACTTCTAGGTTATTTTCTAAAGCCAGTAAATAATTAGTAACAGTTTGAGCTTCAATTCCTTGTGCTGCATCTACGACCAATAGAGCACCTTCACTAGCAGATAAAGTTCTTGAAACTTCATAAGTAAAATCGACATGTCCAGGAGTATCAATTAAATTGAGAATATGATTTTTATAGTTGATTCTGATGGAATGACTCTTAATAGTTATTCCTCGTTCTCTTTCTAAATCCATGCTATCAAGGATTTGATCTTGCATTTTCTTTTTAGATATAGTTTCAGTATGCTCAAGGATTCTATCCGCTAAAGTGGATTTACCATGATCAATATGAGCAATGATACAAAAATTTCTTATAGAACTAATTTTATTCATTAAAGTTGTTGATAATAGGCATTCTTCTTCCAACACCAAACGACTTTGAACTAACGCGTAAAATTATTGGGGCCTGCCTTCTCTTAAATTCATTTTTTAGAATTAATTTTTTAAATGAATTACTCAAGTCAGAATTATGATTTGATGTGATAAATTCATCGACAATTGGACTAATGTGATCATAATCAAAAGGGTCTACTTGATTTGGGGAAAGTTCTGCAGAAGGTGTTTTATCTAAAATATTTTGAGGTATATGATTACCGTGTTCGTTTAAATAATTACAAAGATTATAAACTTCTATCTTGGTTAAATCACCAATGGGAAGAATAGCGCCACTCATATCTCCATAAATTGTTGAATAGCCAAGAGCTATTTCTGTTTTATTCCCAGTTGCTACAACTAGCGCATTATCATTGTTGGATAAGGCCATAAGAATGTTTGCTCGAATTCTTGATTGTATATTTTCGAAAACGATACTTTGGTCATTAATATTCAACTCCACTCCAAGCAAGTTGATATAACTTTGAAAAATTGGGTCAATATCAACAGTTTGAAAATTACATTCTAAATTTTGTGCCAACTGTAATGCGTCAATCTTGCTATGGTTACTTGAAAATCGTGATGGCATTGAAATCAAAGAAACATTATCCTTACCCAAAGCTTTAACAGTCAAAACGGCAACTAAAGCTGAGTCAATTCCCCCGCTTAATCCGATCACAGCCTTCTTATGACCTGATTTTGTAAAATAATCTTTTATCCCCAATTCAAGAGCATTAACTAAATTCTCTTTATCAGATGAAATTTTAAAATCTTTACTATCTGCAAGATTAGAAATTAATAAATCTTCGACAAAAGCTTTTCCTTTAGAGATCAAATTATAATCTTTATCAAAAATCAAAGAATTTCCATCGAAAATTATCTCATCTTGAGCCCCAACAAGATTGCAATAAATAAATGGACAATTTGTATTGCTATACTGTTTTTTTATAAGATTTATTCTAGATTGAATTTTTTCATTTGAAAAAGGTGATGCGGAAATATTGACAATCAAATCTGGATTCAATTTCATAATACTTGAAGATAATTTGCTATCATGCAAATCCTCCCAAAGGTCTTCACAAATTTGAATAACAACTTTCTTTTCTGAATGTCCTATCTTAATTATGACTTCTCCTAAGGATTTTCCAGGGGTAAAATATCTTTTTTCATCAAAAATATCATAATTAGGAAGAAGCATTTTATCGTATGAAAAGTCAATTTTTCCATTACTGCAAACTGCAGCTGAATTAAATATTTTTTCTTCAAACGAATTTACATATCCAATGATTGCTGGAATTGTCGACTGCTTTGAAAAACTGTGTAATAATTCAATATTCTTTTCAATTAACTTCGAATTATACAATAAATCTTGCGGTGGATAACCAACGCTAACCAGTTCAGGAAAAACAACTAGGTCAGCGCCCTTAGCTAAGGATTCATTGTAAAAATCAATTATTTTAAGATAATTACCTTCAATATCTCCAACAATTGGGTTTACTTGGCAAACCGCTACTTTGATTTGATCAGACAATTCTCAACTTCCTCAATTAAAGAATTAATAGAATCAACTTTTATAGAATTTTTTATATCCCAGCTTTTGTATGAGATCAGAGGTTTATCTTGAGATAACGTGTAAGCTATTTCACTAAGGGTTCCAAATGCTCCAGAGATTGCTACTCCTACTTCACAATTATAACTCAAGAGACAGTTTCTAGAAATATCCATTCCTGTTGAAATAGGGATCGTCAAAAAAGAGTTTCCTTGATCAAATTCCTTTTCTTTCAAAATACCAATACAAACACCATTTTTGTTAGAAACTCCCTTGGCAATTGCTTCCATTACTCCACCATACCCTCCACAGAAAACTAACCAATTTTTTTCTGCCATAAGTTCGCCAATTCTTACAGTGTCATTATAAATTTCTTCAGTGATTTCACGACCACCAAAAACAGCAATTCTTCCTTTAAAATTTTTCACTTAAGGCTCCAATCTTGTCATAGTTCTTGGAAATGGAATTGTTTGTCTAATATGATCTGTACCACAAATCCATCCTACTGTTCTTTCTAAACCCATTCCAAATCCTGAATGTGGAACAGAACCATATTTTCTCAAATCAAGGTACCATTTAAATGCTCCGAGAGGTAACCCATGTTCTTCAATTCGCTTAACTAGAATATCATGATTATCTTCTCTTTGTCCCCCTCCAACAATTTCTCCATATCCTTCGGGTGCAATTACATCCACTCCTAAAGCTAATTTATCTGACTTATCTCTTTTCATGTAAAATGCTTTTGTTTCAAAAGGCCAAGAATGAATCATAACTGGTTTATCATAAAAAGAAGCAATTTTTTCTTCATCAGGAGCGCCAAAGTCACTGCCATATTTGAATTCATGACCATTATCATTAAGCATCTTAACAGCATCATCATATGAAATTCTTGGAAATGGTTTAGTAATATTCTGCAATTTAGAAATGTCCCTCTCTAAGATATTCAATTCTAAAGAACAATCTTTAATTACAGAAGAAATAATAGACTCGATAAAATCCTCAATCAAATCCATATTTTGATTTAGATCATAATATGCCATTTCAGGTTCGACCATCCAAAATTCTGTTAGATGCTTTCGAGTTTTAGACTTTTCTGCCCTAAAACAAGGTCCAAAACAATATGTTTTTCCAAAGGCTAAAGCACCTGCCTCTTGATACAATTGGCCGCTTTGGGTTAAGTATGCTGATCTGTTAAAATAATCCGTTTCGAAAAGAGTAGTTGTCCCTTCAACAGCGTTACCAGTAAACATTGGAGAATCAATTAAAACAAATCCATTGTTATCGAAATAATTTCTTATTGCCTTAATAACTGAGTGGCGAATTCTTAATACTGCAAATTGTTTTTTAGACCTAAGCCATAAATGGCGATTGTCCATAAGGAAACTTGTCCCATGTTCTTTTAAGGAGATTGGATATTCCTCTGCGATTTGAATCACCTCTATATTTTTGACTAATATCTCAACACCAATCTCTGAACGCTTATCTTCTTGAACAACTCCATGAACTATAACTGAAGATTCTTGAGTCAGTGAGTCTTCAAGAGAAAAAATTGATTCATCAACATCTTGCTTAGAAACAACGCATTGAATAAAACCGCTTCCATCTCTCAGTATCATAAACCAAACTTTTCCAATTGAACGGATGTTATAAACCCATCCTTTTAGTTCAACAGATTCATTTAAATGTTTTTTTAATTTGTTAATTGTGTAATCCATTCTTTACCAAGTTCCTAAAATTTCGTTAACAATATCTACCGCAATTTTATTTAAAGCAACATTAATCGCTAAATCTCTCGAATCTCCAATTTCATCAGAATCATCCCCATCTATTAGTCCATCATTATCATTATCTAATCCATCCATACTTGGATCTAAATCAATGTTATAAATTCCAAAAGAAGTGAATTTTTTTTCAAAAAACACTTCTTGAGTAAGAGTATTAATCCAAGATACTTCAATTTCAATCGTAAATCTGTAATCTGAGACTTGTTCATTCTCATTGAAAGTATACGGAGTATCCAAGATTGAAATTATTACTCCTTTGAGTAAACTCTGGCTTGACTCTTCAAAATTAACTAGCTCCAAAATATTTTGATCAGAAATCTGATTAGATATTTGTGTTGTAAGAGTTTCAGAAACATTAGCAACCGTTGTTTCATTTTCAAATAATGGTATATAAACAGACCTTATTCCTGGAGGAAGGTTTCCTGCTAATGAATAATAGGAACAACCAACTGCGAGAAGTGAAAATAAAATTGTATTAAGATTTAATAATTTTCTTATCCAAGCCATATTCATTTATTTTTCTATATAATGTTCTTTCACTCATTTGTAATGACTTAGCAGAAGCTCTTCTATTTCCATTAAAATGTTCGAGCGTTCTAACAATCATTTCTTTTTCTAAGTCCTTAGTATTAAATGCACCAATAGCATCGTTTTTAAGTAAGGTTTCTTCTGTCACCTCATTGATAAAATTATCGTCAATTGGTTTGTTGTAATGAGTACTAATATTCTTATGATAATTTAATGAGGAATCACCACTTTCTTTTAGCATTAATTTTATCTCCTCAATATCCTGCCTTAAAAATAATAGCTGTCTCAAGATTAATTCTCTTTCGGCTTGATCGGGATCTTGTCTAACTATTACTGGAAGAGATGGATTCTGAGAAAAAGAAGCAAGATTTTCATTTTCAAGCTGTTGTTCAACCAGTTCTCCAGTGATTCGTTCACCTTTCTGTAAAATTAAAATACTTTCTACAAAATTTCTTAATTCTCTAATATTCCCTGGCCAATTTGCACGTTGAAGTGCCTTAATAGCTTCAGGCGTAAATCCTTTATACTTGATGTTATTTGTTCGACTAAATTGAAGAGCAAAGCGATCAACTAAAGAACGAATATCTGACTTTCTTTGTCTCAGTGCAGGAAGATTAATGGTTACAGTCTTTAGTCGATAATATAAATCCTGTCTAAACTTTCCCTCTTGAACAAGTTTTGATAAATCCTTATTTGTAGCAGCAATTACTCGAGTATCAGTTTTTTTTATTTTCGAATCTCCAACACGCATATATTCTCCTGATTCAAGCACTCGAAGTACTTTAACCTGTGTTTCTAAGGGCATATCTCCAATTTCATCTAGGAAAATGGTACCTTTATCTGCAGCTTCAAAATATCCTTTTCTATCTTCTGTTGCATCCGTATAAGCACCTTTTTTGTGTCCAAAGAGTTCACTTTCAATAATGCCTTCAGGAATAGCGCCACAATTGACAATAATAAGATCATTATTTGCTCTTTTACTTCCCAAATGAATCGCTTTACTTATTAGTTCTTTTCCCGTTCCAGATTCACCATTAATCAACACAGAAATTTCAACGCCAGCGACCTGATGAACCATATCCAACACTTGATTAATCTGTTCGCTGTCTCCAACAATACCAGCTTTTTGTTTTATCAATTCAATATTCATTTTTTTCCTTTGGTTTTTTTAAAGATTTCTTTTTCTAGCTTAGTAATTTCATCTCTCAAGCTTGCCGCTTTTTCAAATTCAAGTCTTTCAGCAGCTTCAAGCATTTCTTCAGACAACATATCTATTAATAATTTTTTATCCTCAATCAAAAACTTGTCAGTTTGGATATCTCTTTTTGGCTGAAAATCTTGTTCTCGATATGATTCTGCAACTCGTGTAGATTGCATGATATCTTCAACAGATTTTATAATGCTTTTAGGAACAATATTATTTTCTCTGTTAAATTGAATTTGAATAGATCTTCTCCTCTTGGTCTCATTTATCAAAAATTTCATTGATTCAGTCACTTTATCAGCGTATAAAATTACTTTCCCATCTAGATGTCTTGCGGCTCTACCAGCTGTTTGAACTAAAGAACTTTTTGAACGAAGAAACCCCTCTTTGTCTGCATCAAGAATTGCCACTAAAGAAACTTCAGGAAGATCTAACCCCTCTCTTAATAAATTAATTCCTACTAATACATCAAAATCGCCCAATCTCAAATCTCTTAGAATCTTCACTCGCTCAATGGTTTTTACTTCTGAATGAAGATAACGCACTCGCACTCCCATTGTACTTAAGTATTCTGAAAGATCTTCAGCCATTTTTTTTGTTAGAGTTGTAACCAAAACTCTCTCATTTTTTAATTTTCTTTTTTGAATCTCATTAATCAAATCATCAATTTGACCTTTGGTTGGTTTAATAGCGACCTCAGGATCAAGTAAACCAGTGGGGCGATTAACTAGCTCAGCAATGACTCCTTGGGATAATTCTAACTCCTTCTCACCAGGAGTAGCTGAAGTGTATATAGTCTGATTTAAAAGTCCTTCAAATTCTTCGGATTTTAATGGTCTATTGTCATACGCAGACGGAAGTCTAAACCCGTAATCAACTAGATTATCTTTTCTTTTTTTGTCTCCATGATACATTCCTTTGATTTGAGGTAAAGTAACATGAGACTCATCAATAACCGTTAAAAAGTCTTTTGGGAAAAAATCTATTAATGTAAAAGGTCTCTCACCTGGTTTTCTTTTATCAAAGTATCTTGAATAATTTTCAATTCCAGAACAATATCCAATTTCTCTTATCATTTCAATGTCAAAATTTGTTCTCTGGTTTAACCTTTGTTCTTCTAAAAATTTTTCATTTTTATTAAAAAAAGCTAATTGACTTTTCAAATCCTTTTTGATTTCCTTAATTACAGAATCATTTTGATCTTTATCTGAAACAAAATGACGAGCAGGAAAAAGAGAGCAGTAGCTCAATTCTTCCATTTCTTCGCCAGTTAGCGAATCAAATTTGACAATTGATTGAACTTTATCATCAAAAAGGTCTATTCTTATAGGATTTTCGGCATAGGCTGGAAAAATCTCAAATACATCACCCTTTATAGAAAAATTACATCTTTCTAAAACTTGATCATTTCGCTGATAATAAATGTCTACTAATGCAGCTGATAATTTTTGAAGTGAAACTTCTTCGTTTATCTTCAACTGGACTAATTGTTTTTTCCACTCTTCAGGAGAACCTAAGCCATAAATGCACGAAACAGAACTTACAACTATGACATCTTCTCTCTCAATCAATGAACTTGTGGTTTTAAGTCTTAAACGATCTATTTCTTCATTCATCGAAAAATCTTTTTCAATAAACGTATCAGTCACTGGAAGATAAGACTCAGGTTGGTAATAATCATAATAGCTAATAAAGTATTCGACGGCATTATTTGGAAATAAATTTTTAAGTTCAGAAAATAATTGAGCCGCTAAAGTTTTATTGTGACAAATAACCAAGGTTGGCTTTTGAACTTTCTCAATTATTTTAGCTACAGTAAACGTTTTTCCTGAGCCTGTAACTCCTAATAATGTTTGGTGCTTAACATTAGATTTAATCCCCGCAACAATCTGTTCAATTGCTTCTGGCTGATCCCCTGAGGGTATATAATTTGTACTAACTTTAAAGTATGTCATTTTGTCTCTTTAATTTAACTTTATTGAAATAAGAAAACAATAATAAGTATGACAAAATGTTTTATTTTTGAATCAAGAAAAATTTGATATAGTCACTCAAGCTTACAGATAATAATACTGCAGCTATGATTAGTAAATTATTTGTATAGGAATAAAATTGAGGTAATTCAATTGCATAAATGCAAAGAACGATAGCTAAAACACAAACTCCAGTTTTGCCCAGAAAATTTGAGCCAATTACGGTTTTTAATTTTGGTACATACACTAATGAAAAAATTAATAAAACCAATTGTCTCAAAAAATAAAACCAACAAAACCACAAGCCAATAAGTCCCTTTTTAGTCAAAAGAATTGTAAAAGCAAAAAGTGTAATTCCATCTGCTATTGGATCTAAGGTTTTACCTAATTCAGATGTCTGATTTAATTTTCTAGCAATGATTCCATCAATAAAATCGGTAAACAAAGAAACAAAAAGGATTATGTAGAAATAATCTTTCATGCCATTATTAAAAGTATAAATCATTGGAGCGATCAATATGAATCGAAGATAGGTTATCAAATTGGGAATAAGAAAAAAGTCTTTAGCTGGAAATAATTTACTCATTGATTAACCTTTCTAATAGTTTTGAGACTGCACCACTATTTTCTTTAACAAAATTAGCTCCTTCATCAGCAGAACTCAAAAACTTTTCTTCATTGTGAAAAAATGCAGAAAGTTTTTTTAAAAAATCTTCCCCACTATCAATCTTAAATGCAGCATTTCTATTCATTAATCCTTCAGCATCAAATAAATTGTTATTTCGATAGTTTGGTCCAAAAAATATAATATTAGAAGCGACTGCTGGTTCTATTAGGTTATGCACTCCACTAGATGAGAATCCTCCACCAACATAACAGAAAAATGATTGCCAACAGAACTGATAGAGTAATCCAATTGAATCAACAAGGATTATCTTTTCTTCAATGCTTTGAATATCAATAATGGAACTTATTCTACGATATGAATGTCCTCTTGACTTAATGATTTGTTCATAGCTTGTCACAGTCTCTTCATCCACTTCATGTGGAATGATTATAATCTTTTCAAATAATTTTTCATCAAGCATCGAAAAAACTTTCGGGAATAAAGTTGCATTATCACTTCTTTTAATACTTGCTAACAATAACGCTTTTCGATGATTTCTATCAAGAATAGATGATTGAAAATCAATAGAGCTAATTTTTGATAGAATTGAGTCATAACGAGCATTACCTAGCATTTTAATTTTTTTACCAGGAAGAAATTTTTCTAACTCATTTTGATCTTTATTAGTTGCAGCAAAAATATGAGATAAGCCTTTATATACATTTTTGTAGATATACCTTTTAAAAAAAGAGGAAGATTGCAAATCAAGTTTTGCAGACACTAAAAAAGTGGGGATTGACATTTTGTTTGCGGCAAAGATAAAATTGGGCCAAACATCATACGTAGTAAAAATTAATTTTTTTGGAAGAACTGTCCTTAATGCAATAGAACCCATCCATAAAAAATCAAAAGGTAGAAATATTTTACAATCAATATTATTATTTTTGACATTTTCATATCCTGAAGGCGAGTAAAAAGACACTACAATTTTTGAACCATTTTTGCCAATCTGATTGATAACTGGCTCTATCTGAAGATATTCCCCTAATGAAGACGCATGAAACCATAAAATATCACTTTCTGGAAATTGAGCTCTGAGCGCTTTAAGTTTTTTGATAGAACGGACTCTTCCTTTAATAGCTATTCTAAGCTTTTTGCTTAATGGAGAAAGCAATAATGCTAATAAAACCACTACAAGGTTTAGCACAGAATAAAAAATTCTAAAAATCATAACTGGCTTAATACTGTTTTTGCAATTAGTTGGGGTTCAAGATTTTCCATACAAAATTGCTTTGATTGATAACATTTCCTCTTTCCATTTTGAGAGCATGGACGACATGATAAATTATCCACCTGAAAATTAAATGAAGTTGCATGATTTACTCCTGCACCAGTTTCTCTAGAAGTTGGACCTAAAATCATTCCAACCGGCGTTCCCAGCGCCTCTGAAATATGAACTAAACCAGTATCACTTCCAATCGTAAATTGAGCAAGTTTCAACAAAGACATTGCTTCCAAAAGCGATGTTTTTCCTTTCAGGTTTATTAAACCTTTTTTGGATTCAATTTCATCGCAAATTGTATCATTAGGTCCTCCCAAAAGAACAAAATTGAATGATTTATTTTTATCTAGATTATCTATTAAGGTATTATATTTTTCTTTCGGCCACTGTTTTTGTTTCCAAGCAGCTCCAGGCACGAGAGCAATAAATGGCTTATGAATACTATATTGATCTAAAATACTTTTGGCAGCATCTAGATCACTCTGATCAAGATACAAATTAGTCAGTGGAAATTCCTTGATAACAGGCAATAAAGAATGGTACATCTTAATATGGGAAAAACTGCTGGAAAAAAGGTTTTTCTTGAAATAAAAAAGGAGAAAACGCTTCCATCTAGGTTTTTGAATTCTTTTAACATTCCTTAAAAATAACCCTATCAATCTTGATCGAAACACATTATGGATATCAAAAACAGAATCATATTTTTTTGAACGAAGTTCTATAATCAAATTAATCAAACCTTTAAAACCTTTAGCTCTATCATAGCAAATCAATCGATTGATTTGTGGGTGCTTTGAAAGAATGGGAGCAAATTCTTTCTTAATCAGAAAATCAATTTTAGCGCCTGGGAATTGGTTTTTAACGGAAGAAAGAAATGAAGTGCCTAAAACAATATCTCCTATTGAACTCATCCGTATAACCAGAATTCTTTTCATAATTAGTTCTTGAAAATTTTATTAGCAAGCATTGAAATAAAAATACTGATTTCATATAGCAAGCAAATTGGAATGGCAAGAATAAATAAACTGATTGGATCAGGTGGAGTAATAATTGCTGAGAGAATTACTGCAATCATAATGGCTTCTCTGCGATATTTTCGAAGAAAATCAGGAGTCAAAAGACCAATAGATGAAAATAAAAAAGAGATAACAGGTAATTCAAAGACTAAACCAGAACCTAGGATCAGTGCCAGTACAAAACTAAAATAATAATTAATTGAAAAGTTATTTTGAATGTTGGCCGTAATCATCGATGAAAAAAAATCCAGCGAGAATGGTAAAATAATTTTATAGGCAAACACACCTCCAATGATAAAGCAGGCAAAAGCCGATAAAATAATGGGTAGAAGAATCTTTTGCTCTTTCTGGTATAATCCTGGAGAAATAAATTTCCACAATTGAATAGTAATGATGGGAATAGAAAAAATGATTCCACCAATAAAAGCTAAATTCCATTTTAAAACAAACATCCCTTGAATAGTTAAGACTTGTAAGGCGAGTTGTTGAGAAATATTTTTAGTAGGCGCAATTAATAACTCAACAAGGGTATCTGCAAAGTTGAAAGTTAAGATTGCAAATAAGAAAATTGAACCTAAGGATTTAAATATTCTCCATCTCAATTCTTCTAAATGATCAAAGATTGACATTTCTCCAGTCTTCATTTGACATCCTTAATTTTTTTAATCAAATCATATGGAGAGATGGTCTTATTATCTTTTGAGATTATTTCTTCAAATGTTTTTAGACGATTATCAGTCCAAAATTCTTTCAATATTTCTTTTTCTACTAAACTTTTAATTCTACGCTCAAACCTTACCTTTTTTCTTGCAACAATGTTAGCATTATCAAATCGTGATTTAAAACTGGAAGCAATAAACTTTGACAATTCATCGATTCCATCTTCTTGTTTACAGCTTGTTTTAATAATTGGTATATCGGAAAAATTTGATTTGGTAGACGACATAATATTAGTGATAGATTTCACTAAGAGGTTTGCGTCTTTTCGATCGGATTTATTCACCACAAATACATCAGCTAACTCTAGAATTCCAGCTTTTAGCAACTGAATTTCGTCCCCAGATTCAGGTACAAAAACAAATAAAGTCAAATCGGCAATTTCATAAACTCCGTATTCGGATTGACCTACTCCAACCGTTTCGATGAAAATAATGTCTTTTCCACTAAAAGCTAAAATGTCACTAAAATCCTCAGCAAGCTCAGTCACTCCTCCTAACTCAGCTCTGGAACCCATGCTTCGAATGAAAACTTGATTATCTTGCAAAGAATTAGTGATGCGTACTCTATCCCCTAAAAATGATCCTCCTGAAACCGGGCTTGATGGATCAACAGCTATTACTCCAATTGAGAGACCTTCGTTTCTCAAGAGAGGAATTAATTTATTCATCAAAGAACTTTTTCCTGCTCCTGGAGGACCCGTAATTCCAATTTTTAAAGCAGATTGAGAATTAGAAAAAATTGCTTTTGATACTTCTTGACGAGAAAATTGATTTTTCTCAACGGCATTCATCAAATCTGAAATGGCTAAGAAATCATTTCTCTGAATTGCTTCAAGTAATCCGGTAAGGTCTTTACGTTTCATTTCACTACACATTATTGATTGAATGGGTTAAAATAATCATAATAGAAATATATTGACATCAATTTCTAACTAAGATAATTTGCGTAGCATTTTTTATGGATAGACACAAACAACAAATTAAACGCGATAGACAAGATTTAAAACGTCGAGCTGTCAATGCTCAAAATAAATCTAAAATGCGTACTCTTATCAAGAAAGTTATGAAAGACTCTGATTCTACATCTGTTCAGGAAACTTATACTGATGCAATCTCTTTTATTGATAAAATGGCGAGTAAAAATTTGATTCATAAAAATAATGCTGCTAGAAAAAAATCTAAATTAACAATCCATGTTAATTCACTTTCTTCAAAGAAGGCTCCAAAAAAAGCTGTTAAAGAAGAAGAGTAAGTTTAGTCAAACTCTAACCAACGAAATTTTTCATTCCTTACAAAATATGCATATTGGCTTAAAATAAACCAATAGAACATAAAAAATATTCCCGCAGAAAATTCTTTTGAGGATATAAATAGGATTAAAAAAAGCGCTAAAGCTTTACGAAACGCTATCATGGTGGACTCTTTTTTAAACAATAGATACCAAATTAAAACTGGAAAAGAAACCAAAACAGTGGATGATAAAATAGGGTTCTCATTTTGAATTCCAATGATGAAAACAATGATTAATAATAACAATGAAAGTAAGACTGTTTTAAGCTTTTGAGAGCGATAAAGTAGATATAATACTAAGTAAATTAATGATAAAGCAAAAATTTGCATTGAAAACAGCCCTAAAACCGCTGTTATGATCACAAATAACAAGATAAAATTAGACTGAGAATCCACTCTCACGGCTCGAAACATGCTAAACATAGGGTATTGATGCCACAATAACGAAAGTGCTCCGTAAATGAGGATTATTGTTCCCCAGTGAATCAAGAAACTTGTCCAATCAAAATAAAGAAATTGAGGACTCATTACGTTTCTCTCTAAATAATAAAGATAAGGAATAAGGGTTATCAAAAGATAAATTACATTTTCTCTTCGATTTACAGTTTCTTCTTGTATCTTAGAGAGCAAATTTTGAAAAAAAATAAATCCGCTAGACCCAACAGGAAATATTCTTTTTCTCATCAGATTAAATTAATCCAAATTGATAAAGAAAGACTAAAAAGATTAATAAAGGACTGATAAATTTTACAAGAAATCCGAAAACACTCACTACTGTTGCATTTTTAAAAATTGAGTTTCCAAATCTTGAATTATTTGAGTCGCCCATTAATAGACCTTTAATAGCTTTATCTACACCCCAAGCATGTCCCACAAACAATGCAATAAAGAATCCACCAAGAGGAAGATAGATATTTGAAGCTAGGTAATCAAAAATGTCAAATATTGTATATGGTTTAGCTCCAATGTTCAAAGTTACATCGCTCAAGACATTAAATGATAATGCGCAAGGAATCGCTGCAAGATAAACTGCTATTGACATGATTGAAGTTGCTCTTTTTCTTGAAAAACTAAACTCATCCATTAAATAGGCTACACTGACCTCAAGAATCGAAATAGCGGAAGTGATCGCCGCAATTGATAAGAGTAAAAAGAACATAATCGACATAATATACCCTAAAGGTAATTTCGCCAGTAACGGTGGTAAAACATGAAAAACAAGTCCAGGTCCAGCGGTTGGAGAATACCCGGAAGAAAATACCACTGTAAAAATGGCAACTCCAGCAAGGATAGCAATGAAAGTATCTAAGAATGCAATGATATTTGAAGCATGGACAATATCATCTTTTTTACTTAAATAACTTCCATAAGTCATCATAGCACCCATTCCTAAACTCAAAGTAAAGAAAGCATGTCCCAAAGCTAATAAAAATGTTTGGGCATTGATTTTTGACCAGTCAGGTGCAAACAAAAACTCTAACCCTTTTTCAGATTCCGGTAAAAATAATCCTTGGAAAACTAAAAAAAAGAGGATCAACAAGAGCAAAGGCATTAAATAGCGACTAACTTTCTCTAGTCCTTTTCGAACACCTGATAAGATGATTCCTACTGTAATAAGAAAAAATAATGTGTGAAAACCTAGGACCCAGTTTGCATTTGAATTCTTTAAATTAAAAAATTCACCAGCTACTTGAGGATTCTCAAATCCTTTAAAAGTTCCATTAATGGCTTCAAGCATATAGGCAATCGACCAACCTCCGACAACACTATAAAATGACAGAATAGTAAAACTTGCTACAACACCGAGGCCTCCCACATATTGCCATAAAGGATTTGTCGATAATTGCTTGAAAGCTCCCACTGGATTTTTTTGGGTTTCTCTTCCAAGAAGAATTTCAAGATTGAGAATTGGAATCCCAATCATTAGGATACATATTACATAAATAATTAAAAATGCTGCTCCTCCATTCTCTCCAGCGATGTATGGAAATTTCCAAATATTTCCTAATCCAACAGCTGAACCGGCAGCAGCTAAAATAAAGTTTCTTTTTGAAGTCCAATTTTCTCTAGTAGTTGTAGACATTTTATTCCTTTGTGTTTAACGGATCATTCTCAATGACCAGCTGATCAAAATTATCAAGATGTGCTTCTACATAAGCATCAACTAAGCTATAAAAATACAACCCTATAGCTATCCAAGCAAAACGATTTCTTTCAGAAATATAGTGCTCAGATGAGTAAGGAAAATCAGGGGTATAATTTTTGACGTCTTGACGATATTGATCAAAATTATAAATGGCCCATACCTCTCCAGCAAGAATCAATGCCCCTTTCCACCACTGATCGTTGTAAATTTGTCCATATCCTGGAAAAATCATTGCTTTTTTTAAAGCAATTTTGGGATCCTTTTGCTGCTCTTCTTTTGTTCTAAAATCTGTTTTTTCTTGAGCTAAAACCAAAGAGAAACAAAGCAAAATGGAAAGAAATTTTACTATCCTAGGCATTCGATCTCTACATTAGCTCCCATAGGTAAGCCTGCTACTTGTATAGTCGATCTCGCTGGAAACGGCTTATTGACTCTTTTTTCAATTTCAGCATTAACTAAGGGAGTAATAGAAAGGTCTGTTAAAAACACTAGGAATTTCTTTACATCGTTGATTGACTTATTGTGATCAGAAAGAACTGCTTCTATATTATTAAAAACCTGAATGACTTCACTCTGATGAGAATCATTATTTAGATTTCCTGAAACTGGATCTATTGGGATTTGACCAGAAGTAATCCAACCTCCAGAAGAAAGTTCTCTAAACATTGAATAGGGTCCGACAGGGTTTGGTGATTTAAAATTTGACATAATTTCTCCTTATAAATTGCATAATTTTAATGTTGCTAAACCAATATCATCATTGTATTGGCGTAAAGTATTTTTATTTTGAAAGTCATGAATAATAAATTCTCCTACTGCTGCAACTTCCATTTCAAATAAATGTCCTCCGTAAACTTCCATATCATGTGTTCCTAAAGTAATGTGTGCATGTAAAAATGGTTCTCCATCTT
The DNA here is from genome assembly GCA_017856055.1 of Fidelibacterota bacterium. Taxonomy (GTDB): domain Bacteria; phylum Fidelibacterota; class Marinisomatia; order Marinisomatales; family Marinisomataceae; genus Marinisoma. Next base: position 26,851 of record JAFMFP010000007.1, read on the forward strand.
TGATTGCTACATTTCCTTGGAATGACAAAAGCTCTAAGATGTTTTCGAAAATACGATGAATATAGTCTTTATTTGAAATATCATAGGCACCAATATCAACGTTTCTAACGGCTCCAATACCTGAGATTTGCGCAGAATAAATTCCCTTTTCAATACAAAAGTTAGTTAGGGTTTGCATGACTTTTTCACCCTTTTCAACATGTACGATATATGAATGATTTATTTTTTGAAATTGCATTATTTTTTCTCCATAATTTTATCAATAGAATCTTTAATTGTTTGAATGATTTCAACCTCAGAATTATTAATACTTATTCCTCCAGCCATTGCAAAATCATTCTTTCCACCTCCACCTCCACCTAAAAGAGATGCAATCAATTTAACAAGTAAACCAGCATTGAATGAATCGTTGATTAATTCAGTTGAAAGACTGACTGACAAAGAGATTTTATCATCAATCTTTGTGAAAAGTATTATAAGCCCTTTGGAAAAATTATTACGAATTCTTTTATCTATAACTCTTAAATCTCCAGCATTTCCCAAATGCACTTTGCTAATGATTGTTGGTATGCCATTGATAAAAATTTCCTGTGATAGTATTTGTGGAATATCTGCAGATTCTACCAGTTGCTTTTCTAATTCTTTTTGCGTTTGTCTTTCTTGTTCAACAAGGATCTGATTTTTTTTAGAATCCTCAAGATCTTTCATAAAAAGATCAACCTCACTACTAGAAATCGCATGAATCCTTCTAACACCGGACGAAATTGCCTTTTCATGTTTAATTTTAAATTTTTCTATTTCAGAGGTATTGGAAACGTGAGTACCTCCACATAATTCTTTAGAAAAACTTCCAATGGTAACCACTCGAACCATCTCTCCATATTTTTCTCCAAAGAGAGCTGTTGCTCCTTCCTTTTTCGCCTCATCCAGGCTTTGAATATTTGTTTCAATGTTGATTGAATCGTTGATTTTTTGATTGACGATTTCTTCAATTTGTTTGATTTCGTTTTTTGAAATTTTATTTGGATGTGTGATGTCAAATCTTAGGTAGTCTGGATCGACTAATGAACCTGCCTGATTGACATGATTTCCAAGGGTATCTTTAACTGCTTGATGTAAAAGATGTGTCGCAGTATGATTATTTTTAATCTTTTTTCTTCTAACTGAATCAATAATAGTATTCACTACTAGATTCTCAGCAATAGCACCACTATTAATCTGACAGTAATGCAAAATAAATTCTCCGTTTCTTTGGGTATCTAATACTTGGGCTGAAAAATCACTATTTTCGATAATTCCTGTATCGCCAATCTGTCCACCTGACTCGGCATAAAATGGAGTATGGCTAAGGACAAGAATTAGGTGATCATTTTCCAACGCATAATTAACAATCTCAGATTCGATTTGATCATTCAGATACCCCTCAAAAATAGAATGTTCTTTGTCAAAACTTAACTGCCAATCAAAATCAATACTGTCTGATATAAATTTTTGTCCAGATTTTGCTAATTCTCGTTGTTTTTTCATTGCGACATCGAATCCATCAGTATCAACCGTCATCTGCCTTTCTTCTGCCATTAACTGTGTCAAGTCTAAGGGAAAACCATAGGTATCATATAATTTGAAGGCATCAACTCCATCAATAATAGTTTTCTTAGATTCAGAAATAATTTTTTCGAATTGAAGAACTCCCTTTTCAAGCGTTCTCAAAAAAGATTCTTCTTCATTTAAAATTGTTTCCTCTATGTATTGCTGTTTTTCTTTGATTTCAGGATAATGAGAAGACATCACTGACACTACCGCTTTTACTAATTGATTAAGAATTGGCTCTTTTACACCTAGATTCATAGCAAATTTGGATGCCCTTCTGAGCACTCTTCGAACTACATATCCTCTTCCATCGTTGGAGGGAATTACACCATCTGCTATAGAAAAAGTTAACATTCTAATATGATCACAAAGTACGTTATAAGATACTTCATGATCATTGTATGATGTATGAGAAATTGATTCAATTTCAGAAATGATTTCTGCAAAAAGGTCTGTTTGGTAATTGGAATTTTTTTGTTGAAGAACAGAACAAAGTCTCTCAAGACCCGCACCAGTATCAACATGTTTTTTTGGTAGTTCTTCCATGGAACCATCTTTAAGTCTATTGTATTGAATAAAAACAAGATTCCATAACTCCCAATATTCTGAAGAGTGGTTTACCATTGTTGCATCCTGGCTTGAAGGATCATCACCAACATAGTAATGAATTTCAGAACAAGGACCGCAGGGACCGGTTTCAGCCATTTCCCAAAAATTATCTTTTGCTCCTGAACGAATGATTCGCGATGGATCAATATCTGTATATTCTTTCCAAATTTCAAAAGCCTCATCATCCTCTTCAAAAACCGTAACCCAAAGTTTATGCTTGTCTAATTTCCAAACCTCAGTGAATAATTCCCAAGACCATTGAATTGCTTCTTTTTTATAATAATCTCCAAAAGACCAATTTCCAAGCATCTCAAAGAACGTATGATGAAATCCATCTCTGCCAACTTCTTCTAAATCATTATGTTTTCCACTGACACGTATACATTTTTGACTATTGACTACTCGAAGATCTTTGGGTTGTTCTGTATTTAAAAAAATTGATTTGAACTGATTCATCCCTGCATTAGTGAAAAGGAGTGACTTATCTCCTATAGGTAGTACAGGAGCGCTTTTCACTCTTTTGTGAGCCTTACTTTCAAAAAAAGTAATAAACGATTCTCTAATTTCGGAACTTTTCATTGATAAAAATGTTTCATAAGAATCTAAACAAATAATATATTCTTAGGATGAAAAATATAATAATTATCGCTCTGTTTTTAGTACTTTTTTCTTCAAATCTCTTCGCTCAAAACAATGCAATTCAATCTATGAAGGTCTCCAGTAAAGAAAATGGAACTGTCATTGAAGTCTTTTCGGAAAAAAATATTCCTCTAGAAAATGTCTCTGCCTGGTATTCAAATGATTGGTTTTATTTAACCTTTTTTGACTCAAGCATCGATTTTGAAAACGGACAAGATTTTTTAAAAGGCGATATTAAGGATATTGAAATTCAAAATAACGATGAGTCGGGACAGATTGCTGTTAAATTGGCAAAAAATATTGAATCTTTTGATATTTTAGACTCCTCTCGATTAACCACTTCTTTTTTATTAAGATACTCTCAAGAAGCGTCGAAAAAAATCATTTCAAAAAACGTGGATGATGACGAAATAGAGATTGCATCTTCATCTTGGAAACCATCTGGTAGTAATATGTTGCCTATCTTAGGTGCGATTATTGCTCTAAGTGATATCTCCAATCCAAATACATTTGTTCTTGGAAGTATCACTGCATTGCTTCATTTTGTTTTAAAATTATAGTTCAGAATATTTTTCAGTGTATTCTAAAAGTTTATTCTTGATTCCCTCTTCATAAATAGAATGCCCTGCATCAGGTATAATATGTAAATCAGCCTCAGGCCAAGCTTGATGAAGATCCCAGGCTTGAATTACAGGACAAATAATGTCATATCGACCATGAACGATTACTGCAGGTAAATGACGTATCTTATAAATATTCTCGATTAAAAAATTATCAGTTGGAAACCAACAGTTGTTCATAAAATAATGACATTCTATTCTGGCAAACGCTTCCGCAAAAGAGGCATCGGTAAAATGAGAGATAAATTCATCTTCTAAAATTAATCGTACTGAACTTCCCTCCCATGTACTCCAGGCTTGAGCAGCTTCTATTTTTTTTTGACGATCTTCTCCTGTCAAAATATCGTAATATGCACTCATTAAATTATCTCTTTTATGCTCAGGAATTGGTTTCAAAAATCCTTCCCATTTATCCGGAAAAATATTGTGAGCACCAGACTGATAAAACCAGTCGATTTCTTTTTTTCTTACAAGAAAAATACCGCGTAAAATTAACGCCTTACAAGAATCAGGATGCGTTTGACTGTACGCTAAAGACAAAGTGCTCCCCCAACTGCCACCGAAAACGACCCATCGATCAATGTTTAAATATTTCCTTATTTTTTCGATATCTTCGACTAAATCCCAAGTAGTGTTCTCTCTTATCTCAGCATAGGGAAGACTTTGACCACACCCTCGCTGATCAAACATTATAATTCTCCATTTCTCTGGATTAAAGTATTCTCGATAAGATGGATCGATTCCTCCTCCAGGTCCTCCATGAAGAAAAATAACAGGTTTTCCATTGGGATTTCCAGACTCTTCAACAAAAATGGAGTGGAGATCTGAAACATCCAAATGGAAAGAATTAAACACGGTTGCTCTAGGAAATAAGTCCATACAATTTAAATTTAATAAAAAATCAATTGTATCGAATAAATATAATTGACGAAAATTTTTATTTGTGTAATTTATCGGGTCTTTTTTGTATGAAAGTTGGCGTATTAAAAGAAAATAAAAATGGCGAAAAAAGGGTGGCAATCATCCCTCAAACTGTCGCAACCCTTTCTAAAAAGGGTTACCATTTTTGTATTGAAGCAGGTGCTGGAGCGAACTCCTTTTATTCTGATCAAGAGTATGAAAACGCTGGCGCTACTATCGGTGACTCAAATACGGTTTATCAATCTGATATTATTATTAAAGTAAATGCTCCCACTCTTGAAGAAATCAATCAGATTTCTAAAAATACTCTCTTAATTAGTCTTTTTCAGACGATTCGTGATATTGAATTAGTGAAAGCATTGAAAGAGCGAGGATGCTCTGCTTTTTCTTTAAATTTATTACCGAGAACTACTTTAGCTCAAAAAATGGATATCTTAAGCTCTCAAGCTAACATCGCAGGATACAAAGCGGTTATTATTGGCTCGGATCATTTAGGAAAATATATGCCTTTACTAATGACTGCAGCTGGAACCATCTCTCCTGCCAAAACCTTAATTATTGGAGCGGGTGTTGCTGGATTGCAAGCTATCGCCACTGCAAAAAGGTTAGGTGCTCAAGTTGAAGCCTTTGATGTTCGCCCTGAAGTCAAGGAACAAGTAGAAAGCTTAGGAGCGAAATTTGTTGAAGTGGAAAGTAGTAGCGATGATGGTGTAGGAACTGGAGGATACGCGAAAGAAACCAGTGATGAGTATAAAGCTAAACAGCAAGAAATCATGAAAGAAAGAATTTCTGTTTCAGATCTAGTTATTACCACTGCTCTTATCCCTAATAGACCAGCTCCAAAGTTAATTACCACTGAAATGGTAGAAATGATGAAACCAGGTTCAATTATCATGGATTTAGCCTCTGAGAATGGAGGAAATTGTGAATTAACTTCTCCTGATGAAATTGTCAATCATAAGCAAATTTTTATTGATGGAAATACCAATTTACCAAGCACAATGCCTACGCACGCAAGCCAACTTTTTTCAAAAAATATTGAAGCGATTATCGACCACTGTCACGGTGAAAATGGTTTTCATTTAAATAAAGAAGATGAAATTGTTAATGGGATGCTTTTCCTTGATAATGGTGAAATAACTCATCAACCAACTAAAGAGGCTTTATAATGGATGTCAATTTAATCACAATATTTATCTTAGCAATCTTTGTTGGAAATGAAATTATCAATAAAGTTCCTCCAACCCTTCATACTCCATTGATGTCTGGTTCCAATGCTATTTCAGGGATTGCTATTGTTGGAGCTTTGTTAGCTATTAAAGTTGGTGGTGAAATTGGAACGTATATTGGTCTTGCTGCTTTGATTTGTGCTACCATCAATGTAGTTGGCGGTTTTTTAGTTACTGATAGAATGTTAAAAATGTTTAAGAAAAAATGAATTTATTTTACCTTTTATCCGCAGTTTGTTTCATCTTAGGTTTAAAAAGACTTTCTCATCCAAGAACAGCCAGAAGTGGAAACTTTTTAGCTGCTTTAGGGATGCTGATTGCTATTGCTGCCACCCTAACCTCTTCAAATGTTTTAGATTTAAATCTAATTCTTATTGGTGTAGGGGTTGGTGCATTGATTGGCTTTTTATTTGCAACTAGAGTTCAAATGACTGAAATGCCACAGATGGTGGCAATTTTTAATGGACTAGGTGGTGCTGCTTCCGCTCTGATTGCTTCAGCGGAATTTCTTTCAAATCCAAACAGTCCTTATATTATTGTTTGTCTAAGTGTTTTTAT